>JALVDN010000398.1 GCA_027008965.1 Flavobacteriales bacterium
GCCGAAGGCTTGCGAGCATGCGAGGGAAAACAAGCGTGGCGTTTGCGTTTGGGCATCAGGGAAGCGCTGGTTTCCCGAGCCCGCCGACAAGACCGGAGCCCGGAGCGAAGCGGAGGGCGAAGGGCTTGGAGGCTCACGGAGCAAGACGCCCGCCGGAGCGATAGCGGAGGCGTGCCGGCTTGCGAAGTAACGGAGGGAGACAAAGACGTGGCTTCGGGGTTTGGATAAGAGGAAGCCTTTGGCTCCCGGAGGGCGGAGTGAAACGTCCGCAGGACGGTTCACGGAGCCGGCGGCAAGACCGAAGGGCTTGCCGGGTTAAAACATCCGAATTTAGAAAGGTCCTGCATTGTTATTCATGAATGATGATAAATTTTTGTATCTTTGCAACATAAATCACTTCCCGGTTGCGGGTAAGTGGTTTCTTTTTTTAAAACCTGAATGTTATGTCAAAACCGGTATATTATTCCAAAGAAGGATTGCAAAAAATCAAGGACGAGTTGGATAAACTTCTGAAGGAGAAGCCCAAGGTGGCTCAACGGATTGCCGAAGCCCGGGAATTAGGAGATTTATCTGAAAATTCGGAATATCATGCGGCGCGTGAAGCTTTGGCTTTGTTGGAAATGAAAATTGCCCAACTTCAAGAGACACTATTCAATGCACGTGTGCTGGATGATTCGGATTTGGATCCTGATTTGGCCCTTATTCTTTCCAAGGTTACGGTTCGTAATTTAGATACCGGTAAAGAAGAAGTTTTTACGTTGGTGGCACCGGCTGAAGCTAATTTCAAGGAGAAAAAAATCAGTATTGAATCGCCTGTGGGCAAGGCTTTATTAAGAAAACGTGTAGGCGATAAGGTTGAAGTTAAAGTTCCGGTTGGCGTTTTACGCTTTGAAATTATCAAGATTGAACGCTGAGCCATCCGGCTATCAGAAATAAAACGGCACTTATGGTTGCGCTGAGCAATGCATAAGGTAATTGTGTTTTTACATGGTCTACCAAATCGGTGGCGGCCGCCATGGATGAAATGATGGTGGTGTCGGAAATGGGCGAGGCGTGATCGCCGAAAACGCCACCGCTCAAAACGGCCGCCAGCACCAAGGGAACAGGAATGCCTGTATGTATGGCCACCGGAATGGCAATGGGAATCATGATGGCAAAAGTACCCCATGAAGTTCCCGTGGAAAAAGCCATGAAGGCTGATAGAAGAAAAACAATAAGCGGAACAACGGCCGGAGAGAGGAATTTTTTGGAGACTTCGGCCAGGTATAATCCCGTTCCCAATTCTTTGGTCACCGCTCCAATGGCAAAAGCCATCATCATCAACAGTGCCAACGGCATCATTTCGGAAATGCCTTTCAATACCCACTCGTTCAGTTGGTCAAAGCCGGCGATTTTTTGGAAATAATACATGATCGATGCAACGATTAAAGCTGTGATAACCGCAAAAAGCACGGCCGTTGATCCTGAGCCTTCACCTAAGGCATATATCCATCTTTTTCCTATGTCGGCATAGGGATATTTTTCAACGGAGGCCGGCCAGCCGGTGAGTAAAAGTATGACCGGCATCATCAATACCATCACGGCAAGCGGGATGAGCATATTTACGGCTTTGGGGCGGGCGTTTTGAACGGGCTCAACGCGGGTTAATTCGTCAGAAATCATAGGCCGGGCATCATCCCATAGTAATTTTCCTTCCTGTTTGGTTCTCTGTTCGGTTTTTTTCATGGGGCCTATGTTGAGGTTTTTCCAAATGGCCAATAATCCCAATATCAAAGCCAACAAAGGATAAAAATTATAAACCTGGCTTTTCATCAATAACAGAAAAGGTTTGTCCAGGCCTTCTACCAACAGAAGTCCCATAATAAATGCTCCCCAAGCATTAAAAGGCAACAAAACGGATATAGGTGCGCTACTGGAATCGGCAATGTAAGCCAATTTTTCGCGGGAGATTTTGAATTTGTCAAACAACGGACGGAAAACCGTCCCGACCGTGAGCGAAGAAATACTTGTTTCCACAAAGATGATTACACCCGTTAGCCAAGCCCAAAGTTGGATTTTTTTCTCTGTATTTTGACTTTGCGATGCTTTTGGCAGACGTTTTTCCATCATCCGGACAAAACCTTCCACCCCTCCCGATTTTTGAATGAACAATATCAATGCCCCGACCAATGCACTGAACATAATGGTTTTGGTATTGCCTTCGGACTTAAAGACTTGTACAAGCGATAGGATTGAATCATAGAAAGACTTGATTGGATTTCCTTGATCTATAATCAAATAAGCCAACCAAATGCCACCGAATAGGGCCACGAAAACCTTTTTGGTGCGAATGGCCAAAAAAATGGCTAACAATGGCGGAAGAACAGACCAAAAACCGTAATGATGCGTCATGAAACAAATATAACGGATTTTAAAAAAATCTTTGTTAGCTTTGAAAAAAACAATCTGTTATGACCAATCATGTTTTTACGGATATAGACCGTCATGTTGCCCGGATCACTTTTTCCCACCCGCCGGTCAATGCACTGCCTTCGGACGTTTTGGAAGCCTTGGAAATACATATCAACCGTGCATCGGAAACAGAGGGTATCAAACTCATTATCTTGCAAAGTGAAGGAAAAACTTTTTGTGCCGGCGCCTCTTTTGACGAACTGTTGGCCCTGGATAATTTTGACGATGCCAAAGTTTTTTTTATGGGTTTTGGGAAAGTGATCAATGCCATGCGTAAAGCCAAGGTTCCGGTGGTTGCGCGTGTTCAAGGTAAAGCTGTTGGCGGTGGAGTGGGCATTATTGCCGCATCGGATTTGAGTGTGGCCGTGGAAGGGGCATCCGTTAAATTGTCCGAACTTTCCATCAGCATAGGTCCTTATGTGATAGCTCCTGCCATCATCCGAAAAACCAGGCGTGCATTTTTCCAAGAAATGAGCCTGCAGCCTTACAAGTGGTTTGATGCTTTCACGGCCCAAAAGCACGGACTTTTCTCACACGTGACCGAAAGCCGGGGGAGAATGGAAGAAATATTGGAAAACATTATTTCGGCATATGAGAAATATGACCTCACCGCCATCACTACGCTAAAAAAAGAAATTTGGTCTGATGCCAGGCATTGGGATGAGCTTTTAGAGCGCCAAGCCGAGAAAAGTGCCGGATTATTATTGAGAGAACCGGTGAAAGAATTATTATATAAACTAAAAAACAAATAAAAGCCGGTTCAAAAACCGGCCGAATTAATCAATTGTTGTTTTTAATCAACTTGAAAGACAATCGGTAAGGTATAGACGACCTTTACTTTCTTTCCGCGTTGTTCACCGGGTTTCCAACGGGGCATTTGTTTTACTACCCGGACGGCTTCTTTTTCCAATGCTTTGCTTTTTGTGCTCCGGGCTTGTATATGGGTCACGTTGCCGTTTTTGTCCACAACGAAAACAACATTAATCCGTATCCTTCCCGTCAAACCTAGATCTTCAGCCAAATCTTTATTAAACTTGCGTTTGATTAAACGATTTATCTTTTTGTTTGTACATTCCATTAATTTCTTTTTATCATTTATGTATTTTTCACAACCGGGAAAAACGGGTGGTTGTTCTACCAAAACATACGGGACATTTATGTCTTCATCATCATCCGGATCCACAGTTGGAATACTGTCTATAATTACCGGTTTTTTATTATTGATTTCCGTTGGCAAAAATGAAGTTGATTCCTCTTTATCATTATCCGCTTTTATTTCTATTTCATTCTTAATTTCAACTCTTTTCTTCGTCACCACAGGCTTGGGTTTTATTTTTTCCACCACATAGGTTTGTTCAAAATCATCCGCATAAACATTGCCATATCCATCACTCATAGATTCTCCTTCAAATTTCTTGGATTCAATGACTCTCCATGAGATAAACAAGACCAAAACAAGGCCTAACCATAGAAAAAGCGAGGTAAATTTGCTTAAATCCGCTTTTCGTGATTTTTTTGATGTCATAGCAGAAAATTTTAAGGTTTATAAAATAATAACGGACGCATTAGTAAATTTATTTTTTAGGGCGCAGTAAATAAAAAAACGGTCCGCTCGGGACCGTTTGTTGAAGGTACCTAGGGTGGGAATCGAACCCACACTCCCTCATCGGGAACCGGATTTTGAGTCCGGCGCGTCTACCAGTTCCGCCACCTAGGCAAATGGGATAGCAAATTTACGGAAATATAAAATTATCTCAAAATGTTTTTTATACAATTTTTGTTCTATCGTCCAAAACGGTTGGGATGGCATTTATACTCATCGGAATAAACCAAACCTTCATATAAACAGTATTCCTTTTAATATATTAAAGTATACAGACGGAAAATGAAATTGTTAAAATTTGAGGAATAAAATTTTTGTATCTTTGCACGGTAATTTTAAAAACCTAAATGTTATGCCTGTAGTAGTAACCGATGCAACTTTTGAAAAAGAAGTTTTACAGTCCGACGTGCCCGTTGTAGTGGATTTTTGGGCAGTATGGTGCGGTCCGTGCCGGATGATAGCTCCCATCATGGAACAATTGGAAGAGCGATATGGAGACAAAATCAAAGTAGCCAAAGTAGATGTGGACAAAGAACAAAGATATGCAGCACAATATGGAGTGAGAAATATTCCCACCGTATTGGTGTTTCATAATGGCGAACCGATTGGGCGTCAAGTAGGTGTGGCTCCATTGGAAGTATTCACCAGAGCTTTAGATAAACTGGTTGGACACGAGGAGAAAGCTTGATGATGTATTTTCTTTTAGTTTTTCTATAAAAACCTGCCGGCCGGCAGGTTTTTTTATTACAAAAATATTTTATAATATTGCATTGTTCTATTCATAAATCTTTCTTTACAAAATCATTTTAAAAAATAGTTCTCTGTCAACAACGATATGTTGGGTTACCTTTTCCGGTTTCCGTTTCATACGTTATCAAAGTTTGAACTAATATAAACCTATAAATAAATTTCACAAAATATGTTTGATATAGACAACTTGAAACAGCTTAAATTGGTAGAACTTCAAGAAATAGCCAAGAAAATCGGGATAAAAAAATACTATCACCTCAAAAAAATGGAGTTGATCTATAAAATCCTTGATTTTCAAGCGGATAATCCCGATAAGGTGAGAGAAGTTTTGCTTCAAGAGAAAAAAACTTCAAATGAGGAGCAATCCAAAACCAAGTCTGACCAACCGGAAAAAAGTTCAACTTCTTCAAATAAAAAAAGAAGAAGAAAAAGAACTAAAAAGACAGACGAAAAGAAAGAAACCAATAGTAAGGAGCAAGAAAATCCTACTCCCGCCACCGGTCACTCCAAAAAAGACTCCAAATCCGGAAACCAAAAAGAAAAGACCGGCGATCCAAAAGTTGTGGTAAAAAAGAAATCCCAAAAAGAAAATGAATCCGCCCCGTCAAAAACACAAGAAGAATCCAAGAAGGAGTTGCCGTTGGAACAAGATAAAAAAGAAAAAGAATTTGAATTTGACGGTTTGATTGAAGTAGAAGGCGTTTTGGAAATATTGCAAGACGGATATGGCTTTTTGCGTTCGGCGGATTTCAATTATTTGTCCTCCCCCGATGATGTATATTTATCGCAATCACAAATACGATTATTCGGACTGAAAACCGGGGATACCGTACGTGGTATTGTTCGCCCGCCTAAGGATAATGAAAAATACTATCCGCTTGTGAAGGTGTTAAAAATAAATGGTTTGGATCCTGCGATTATCAGAGATCGGGTTGCATTTGAACACCTTACTCCTGTTTTCCCGAACGAAAAATTTAATTTGGCAGGTATCCGTAGCAATTTATCCACACGGATTGTTGATTTGTTTTCACCCATCGGTAAAGGGCAACGTGCTATGATTGTTTCGCAACCCAAAACCGGAAAAACCTGGTTATTAAAGGATATTGCCAATGTGATTGCCGCCAATCATCCGGAAGTATATTTAATGGTGTTATTGATAGATGAACGTCCGGAAGAAGTGACCGATATAAAAGAAAGCGTGAAAGCTGAAGTTATTGCATCCACTTTTGATCAACAAGCCGACCGGCATGTAAAAGTGGCTAATATAGTTATAGAAAAAGCTAAACGTTTGGTGGAAAGCGGTCATGATGTAGTCATTTTGCTTGATTCCATCACCCGTCTTGCACGGGCTTATAATACCGTTCAGCCTGCTTCGGGGCGTGTACTCACCGGAGGTGTGGATGCAAACGCACTTCATAAACCCAAACGCTTTTTTGGTGCCGCACGGAACATCAAAGGAGGCGGTTCGCTTACTATTATAGCCACCGCACTTGTAGATACAGGTTCCAAGATGGACGAAGTGATTTTTGAAGAATTCAAAGGAACCGGAAATATGGAACTGCAACTTGACAGGCGATTGGCCAATAGAAGAATCTATCCGGCTATTGACCTGCTCTCATCGGGCACAAGGCGTGATGATTTATTGCACGATCAAAAAACATTACAACGCATGTGGTTATTGAGGCGATATATTGCAGATATGAATCCGATTGAAGCCATGGAGTTTCTCAAAGAGCGCATGGAACGCACCCAAACCAATGAGGAATTTCTGATGTCAATGAATGAATAGAATTCAAATTTTGCACTTTAATAAAAAGAAATTATATTTGTGCTTCAAGGAGAGATGACCGAGAGGCCGAAGGTGCACGCCTGGAAAGCGTGTGTGCGTCACAAACGCACCGAGGGTTCGAATCCCTCTCTCTCCGCTGAATAATAAAAAACTATAATTATATAAACTATAAAAATTATGAGAAAATTATTATCCATCCTGGCACTTGTGGGAATATTAACGTTCACACTTCCTCAAGTTCAAGCTCAAGCAGATAAAAAAGCAAAAACCGAGCAAGTTCAAAAGAAAGACGCCCAAAATGATGCGCCGACTTTCCATCAACAAATCAAAAAGAGATTTGTAGAGGGTGGGCCTACTTTTATGGGAATTGTATTGCTCACCTTGATTTTAGGGCTAGCCATTGCCATTGAACGTATTATTTATCTTTACTTGGCCGATACGGATACAAGTAAACTTCTGAATGAAGTGGAGCAAGCTTTGGAAGAAGGGGGTGTTGAAGAAGCACTTGAATTGTTGAAAAATAAAAAAGGCCCTGTTGCTTCCATTTTCTATCAAGGTTTGTTGAGAATGGCTGAAGGCGAAGGATTGGAAGCCGCAGAAAAAGCTGTTATTACCTACGGAAATGTTCAAGTAGGACAACTTGAAAAAAATGTTTCCTGGTTGGCTTTATTTATTGCACTTGCACCCATGTTTGGATTTATGGGGACGGTTATAGGGATGATTGATGCTTTTGATAAGATTGAAAAAGCGGGAGATATGAACCCTTCGTTGGTTGCTCGTGGTATTAAAATTGCGTTGCTTACAACGGTATTCGGTCTTATTGTGGCCATTATACTTCAAATTTTCTATAATTTCATCATTGCCAAAATTGATAAAATTGTCAACAAAATGGAAGATGCTTCCATTTCACTGGTTGACTTATTGGTGAAATATTCCAAAAAATAAAAAAGCTTATTATGAAATCAACAAAAATATTATCCGTCGTTGTCCTGTTGGTAGGAGCCATTGGTTTCTTGCTCTACTGGATGATGGTGAAAAGTGATAATCAATCCTATATTGATGCGATGCTGAATTTGACCAAAATTTTGCTCTATGCCGGCATTGCCTTGGCATTGATAGGATGGTTAAAAGATATTTTTTCGAGCAAAAAATCATTGACCTATACACTTATTTCTTTAGGATTTCTTTTTGTGGTGTTTTTGATTGCGTATTTAAAAGCAGATAAAAGTCCTTATAAATTAGGCAATACCGAATATTCGGCATCGGTTTCCACTTGGGCCGATACAGGTCTTTGGATGTTTTATATTTTGGCGCTTATAGCATTGGGATTGATGTTTTTCTCATGGATTTCAGATTTTTTCAAATCCTCTGAATAATAAAATTTATTAAACAAAAATGGCACGACGAAAATTACAAGAAATAAATGCGGGCTCCATGGCAGATATTGCTTTCCTGCTATTGATTTTTTTCCTTGTTACAACCACGATGGAAAGCAATTACGGAGTATCCAGAAAACTGCCGCCCCCACCTGATCCTTCATTCAAACCCCCGCCAGTCAAAGAAAGAAACATATTGGAAATTTTGATCAACAGAAATGATCAATTGATGATTGAAGACAGACTGGCAAGTATAAAAGAAATCAAAGATCAGGTTATCAAACATGTCACCAACTTCGGTAAAGACCCGAATTATTCCGAGAGTCCTGAAAAGGCAGTGGTTAATATCACCCACGATAGGGGAACCAGTTATAAGGCCTATATCACGGTTTATAATGAAGTGCTCAGAGCATATAATGAAGTGCGAAATAAGGCCGCTTTGGAAAAATTCGGAAAACCCTTTGACGATTTAACCGATGCGCAAAAACAAGAAATAAGAAAATTATATCCGCAAATTGTAGCGGAAGCAACACCAAAAACCCAATAGCATGTCAGGAAAATTTAAAAAGAAAAAAGAAGGAGGAACACCTGCCATATCCACAGCATCACTTCCGGATATTGTTTTTATGCTGTTGTTTTTCTTCATGGTGGCAACGGTGATGCGTGATACGGACCGGAAAGTAAAAGTTGTTCTCCCTTTTGCCGATCAGGTGCAAAAATTGGAAAAAAAACAATTGATAAGCAATATTTTTGTGGGTGTTCCCATTGAACGATATCAGAAAAAATTCGGTAAAGAACCACGTATTCAACTCAATGACAAATTTGCAACGGTGAACGATATTCAGGCATTTATTTTATCGGAGCGGAATGCCAGAAGAGAAGAACTCAGGCCATTGATGATCACATCTATCAAGGCAGACAAGGATGTGAGCATGGGTATTATCACCGATATCAAAGAAAAACTTAGGGAAGTGAACGCATTGAAGATTAATTATGCTACCAAAAAAGGTGATGTTGAACAAAACCGGGAATAAATCACATTTCAATTAAAACTTTTTTGAAAAGGCCGTCCCATATCCGGGCGGTTTTTTTATTTTTGTTTTAAACTTCATATCAGCATGAAAGCATTAAAGTCGTTTCTATTTATTTTACTTTTTTCCGCATTGTACTCATTCAGTCAAAATAATAGAATAAATGCAGGCCCGATGTTGGGACATGTAGGCATGACCGAGGCATGGTTATGGATACAAACCACCGGTCCTGCTCAGGTACAATTTATTTATTATCCTGAAGGGGAAGCCGGAAAAAAGAAAAAATCACCTAAACTTCAAACCCGAAAAGAAAAAGGCTACACTGCCAAAATAAAGTTAACACAATTGCAAAGAGGCACTACTTATATTTATGAGGTATATGTTAACGGAAAAAAACAAAAATTCAATTATCCTTTAAAATTCACCACACAAGATATTTGGAAATATCATAAACCACCCAAAGATTTCAGTTTTGCATTTGGTTCCGGGGCATATATCAATGACAAGCCTTGGGATCGTAAAGGAAGAGCCTATGGAGGAAACTATGAAATTTATACATCTATCTACAAAACACATCCCGATTTTATGATTTGGGGAGGCGACAATGTTTATTTAAGACAAGGGGAATGGAATTCCAAAGAACGTACTATTTATAGATACACGCATGACAGAAGTATTCCTGAAATGCAAGCATTGTTAGCTTCCATAGCGCATTATGCTATTATGGATGATCATGATTTCGGCCCCAATGATTCGGACGGAAGTTTTTGGAATAAAGATGTGACCGAAGAAGTTTTCAGTTATTTTTGGGCTAATCCGAGTTTCGGTTTCGGAGATATTAAAGGAGCCGTTGCACACTTTAGTTGGTATGACGCGGATTTCTTTTTGCTTGACAACAGATATTACAGGGATGCCAATCATTTAAAAACCAAATATCCCAAAACCATTTTGGGTGAAAAACAAAAAGAATGGCTTAAAAATGCACTTACACACAGCAAAGCCCGTTATAAATTTATTGTGATTGGCGGTCAATTTTTGAACACGGCCAAACGCTATGAAACATACAGCAATTATGGATTTGCGGCAGAACGACAAGAATTGATAGATTTCATCATCAGAGAAGATATAAGAAATGTGATTTTTTTAACGGGAGACCGGCATGAGAGTGAAATAAGTGTTTATGTTCCCGGCGATGATAAACCTGTTATTTTTGATATCACTTCGTCGCCTTTTACCAGTGGACCCAATACACACGCTCATAAAGAAATAAATCATTTACGATTGCCCGGATCACTTATTATGAAGCGTAATTATGCTATTATTTCCGTGTCGGGTCAAGGGAAAGAAAGAGGCGTGAGTGTAACCTATTATGATGAGAAAGGAAATAAGATTTACACTTACAAAATAAATTTTTCAAAACCACAACTCCAAGTCAAAAGGCAGGCATCTTTTTCAACGGAATGATTTTTTATTCTTTATGAATATTAAAAATCTCGTTTAGTTTTTCAATTTGAACAGGTTGCCCCAGGACAATAATGCTTGAGCCGGGCAACAAAACCGTATCGGGTGAAGGATTGATGATATATTTTCCGTCCGGTGTGATAAAACCTATGATGGTTGCTCCCGTGATACGTCTCAGGTTTAAATCTGCAATAGTTTTGTTTTCATATTCACCGGGAAGTTGGCCAACATCTATCTTTTCAATAATGTTTTCATGCTCAGGATTTTCAACCGACAAAATTCTTAGAAAATTAACCACCTCGGGAGTGGTTATTAATGAAGCAATATATTCTCCACCGATTTTATAGGGCATAATTACATGATCGGCGCCGGCCAAATAAAGTTTTTTCTCTGCATTTTCATCTGTAGCCAACGAAATTATTTTGGTTTTGGGGTTGAGTTGTTTGGCGGATAAAACAACAAAAAGGTTAGTTGCATCATCATGAATAGTTGAGATTAATGTTTGGGCATTTTTGATGCCTGCCTTTTCCAAAATTTCATCTTTAGTGGCATCACCCGTTATATAAAAATCTAATTGGTCAGCCCAATTTTCCAGTTTTTTTTCGTCTTTTTCTATGACTACAACGGGTTTTTTTTGATTCAACAAATTGTGAAGCGTTTGTGAACCTTGCCGGCCCAAACCAACCAAAATAATATGCTCATTCAATTTTTTAATTCTATTTTGCATGCGTTTTCTATTTAAATTTCTAAAAAAATGCCCTTCAATAAAATATTCACTTATTACGGTGAATGAATATATGTATACTACAATACTGAAAAATATTAAAAAAACTGTAAAGATTTTTCCCGTGTTATCCAGCGGGTGAACTTCACCGAATCCAACAGTGGTGGCCGTTATAACAGTCATATATAGAGCCTCTATCATACTGTATCCCATTAGTATATATCCCGCCACTCCCGTTATTAATACCAAAAAGAGTAGAAATAATGATTTATAAAGATTGTGTTTGAATATTTTTTTCATAAATCAAAAACCGAAGGCCTTTTTACTTTTATCAAATCTTTTACTTTCAAAACAAAAGCCAAAAATATATATAAAACAAAGGATAAGCCAAGCGTAAAAAAAGAGATGTAGATAAAAAATAAACGTAAATTTCTCGGAGGCACTCCCACTTTATTCCCCAATCTGTAGAAGACATCAAGCCCGTATTTTTCAATATGAAATCTTACTTTATCTACCCAACTCATTTTAAAAATATTTTATTTCCCATTCTACAGTGCAGACATTTGTTTAGTGAACAATAATAATCAAATAATTGGATATATGCCTGACTAGCTAAGGCGTTTTCTATAACCAATCCGGATTGTTCAAAATATCCGGTTTTACGGTTTTTTTCAGGGGGAAGTTCCATGGCTATTTTAAATAATGCATCCGGATTTACTTCATCATAATAAGAGAAATAGGCATATTTTAATGGCAAAACAACATTCAATATCAAATTATTAATAAAATTTTCTCCGGTGTATTTTTTTCTTTCTTTGGATGGCTTGCCAAAATTAAAATGTTTGTTCCAATAATCATTTGCATTGATTCTCAACGCTTTCTTTATATTGGAAACTTCATCATTTTTTATCAAAGTAGAAAACAAATCATGCGCGGAAAAATATAATCTTGCAAACTGTGACAGGCGGATGGTGGGAAAGCCCGAAGGACGGGTCCTTCCGAAATTAAGGTTGGTTTGAATGGGTTTCAATTGATATTTTTCTTTCAGAAAAAGATATTCGGCCCTTAATTTTGCATAGTACGGATCAAAAGGGAAATCTTCTTCAAGCAGTCCCGCCACGCCCATCAGTAAGGATTCGGATTGATCAAGATCGTGTTTATGTTTTTTAAAAATGCTGTATGGAAGCCGTTGTGCTATTTCTTCAAAGGCATCCGAATTGTTTTTTACGCCGAAATAGCGCAAAAGCATGATATATAAAACCGTTTCCCAATCTTGATTATTTTTTTCGAGTATTTGAAAAATTCTTCCGGTTTTATTTTGTAATCTTTCGGTAAACAAGGCTTCTTCATAAAATTTCTTTTCATGCTCATTTAAAACGGGTTGATCATTTGAACACTTGAGCGCTGTGTTTTTAGAAAAAAATTGTTTGTATTTTTCAAGCATTTCCCGTTTGATAACATTTTTTAGTTCCAATACGGGAATTTCAACACCTTTAGTATTGAAAACCGGAACATCGTATTCCCAAACCACATGAAGAATCACATTATCATAATTTGGGTTCTGTTCATGGCCGTGAACAAACCAATCAGAAGACCGGACATGAATTTCAATATTACCCGCCCAAATATGATTGCCGATTCTAACCTTCGCATTGAAAAAATCAGGGCCTGATGAAAAATTTAAATTTCCGGGATGTATAACTTGTATCTTGTCGCCGTTTTTGGCACGAAGATTGTGCTGATCAAATGCTTGATGTTGCCAAATGAAGTATAAAAAATCTTCTTTCATTTAAAATAGAAAGGTAAATAAAATTTCTAAATATTGAATATAAGATAAAAAATGTAAATTTGCACACCCTAAACACAATGATCATGAAAAAAGCATGGGTTTTTATCTCAGTATTACTTTGGATCGGTTCTACCCAAAGTTGCAAAAAACTTGATAAATTGACAGAGTTTGATATTGTTTATCACACGGAGATTACCATCAGCACGGGAATTCCTGTAAATCTTCCTTTTGATATCCCCACTCCCGCCATAGAAACCAATTCGGAAGAAGAATTTCAAAACAATAATACCCACAAAGATTTAATTGAGAAGATTTATCTGAAAAAAATGGAGTTAACCATTACGGATCCTGCCAACGGCACATTTGACTTTTTGAATTCCATAGAAATTTATATTGTTGCTGACGGATTGCCTGAAAAGAAAATAGCTTGGAAAAATCCTGTACCTTCCAATATTGGCAACACCCTGCGCTTGGAAACAACAGGTGATGATTTACAAGACTATATCAAAAAAGACAGTTTCAGACTAAAAACCAAGGTTGTTACCGATCAAATACTTTCTCAAGATTATGATATAGACATTCAATCCGTGTTTAGGGTGAATGCTAAAATTTTGGGAATATGATTTGAAATAACAGGATGAATACCTCAAAAGTATCAATCTTCATTCTTTTTCTTGAACATTAATGAAGTGGAATTAACACAGTAACGTTTCCCGGTTGTTTGGGCCGGACCGTCATCAAAAACATGCCCTAAATGTCCGCCACACCGGGCACAAAGAATTTCGGTTCTAATCATATTGTGGCTATAGTCAGGTTGAAAGATAATCGCTCCATTAATGGCATCATCAAAAGATGGCCATCCACAATGACTCTCATATTTGTTATCCGATTTAAATAAAGGCGCTCCGCATCCGGCACAATAATAAACTCCATCCTCGAAATGGTATGTATATTCCCCGGTATGAGGTAAGTCGGTTCCTTTTTTTCTCAATACATAAAATTGTTGAGGAGTCAATACTTTTTCCCATTCGGTTTCAGTCACCGGCAATGATTTTCCTTTTTTCATATGGGGTTGATTTACCTGACAAGTAATAAAAAGCGGGAAAAGAAAAATCAAGAAGATAAGCTTATAATTTCTTATGGCTTCCATCACAAAAAGGAGGGTTTCCGGTATGCTTGCAGGCACACCATGCAACGGTTTTGGGTTCAGTGATTTCTACTATCACCGGTTTAAAAGAAGTGCTTTTATGGGATCCGTCGCAAAAAGGTTGATTTTTACTGAGGCCACAGGCACACCAAGCGTATTTTCCCGGTTCCATTTTCAAAACAATGGGAGATTTTTGAACTATTTTAGGTTTATCCATACTTTAATTTATTTACATTAAAAAACATATCTGACCGAAAAGGCTCCTCCGTCAACCCACAACCCCAACAAACCGATGAAATGCATGGAAGGTTTCCAGTCCAAACTAAAGTTGAGCGGTATTTCTTTCATTGTAAATTCCAAGCCGAAAATCCCGTCAATACCAATGAGGGTATAAGGTTGATAATATCCCCACCAAGCATATTTGCCGTGATAAAATCCGATATGGCCACCTGCTCCTACATACCATCTTAAATTTCCTAGATCCGAATCGATATTTTTAATATCTTCATGTTTTTCATATAAAGCCGTGAAATTCATCCCTCTCCACCTGCTTGTAGCTAACAACTCTATAGCATCGGTGCGAGACAAAAATTGTTTGTAGGTGAAACCATTGAATAAACCGCCACGAACCCCCAGCGCATGTGTATAATCTTGAGCATTAATCAAATGTATAAATAATAAAAGCGCGCCGGTTGTTATCCAAATTTTTTTCATTCACCTCCTTTTTTCAACCTAAATATAACGATTTTAATCATACGATGTTGTATTTTCTGCTTTTTTCAAATAGTTATTAACTTGGATACTTGAAAAACTCGGGAAACTTTTTTTGGTTATTTAGTTTCCTTGTGTTATATTTGCATCATTATTTTCTAAAAATATGAAGGAGCGAATACTACAAACCGCATCTCAAATGTTTTTGAGCCAAGGCTTCAAAACCACCACCATGGATGATATTGCCCGTGAAATGGGCGTTTCCAAAAAAACACTTTATAAATTTTTTCAGAACAAAGAAGATTTGGTCAAAGAAACCACGCTATATGTTTTCGGATATATTTATAAGAACATTGATAAAATAAAACAGCAAAACCTAAATCCTATTGAAGAATTTTTTCAAATCCGGAAATTCATAAAAGAATCCGTTAAAACCACTTCTTTTTCTCCCTATGCCCAACTGAAAAAATATTATCCCGACATTGCCCAAATGCTATTGAATCTAAAAAAACAATATGTGATGCAAAGCATTGAAGAAAATTTGAAGCGCGGTATTGATGAAGGAATTTATAAAAAAAATATGGATATCAATTTTATGAAAAGATGGTATTTCGGGAATGTGTATTTACTTATCAGTGAAGAGAATTTTCCGTCGGATGAGTTTGACCGGCGTGAAATTTCAAACACTTTTATTAAAATTTTTCTGCAGACCATCACGAATAAAAAAGGTAAGGCCCTATTAAAAAAACTCAAAAAGACTTACGGAATATGAAAAAATATATTTTCATCCTGTGGATATTTATGGCTCCCGGCTTAGTAAAAGCTCAAGATCAATCTTCTTTTACACTGGAGCAAGCCATTGATTATGCGCTTCAAAATAATATCCAAATAAAAAAATCGGTTAATCAAATATCCATAGCTAAAAAGAAAGTTTGGGAAACCACTGCCATGGGGTTGCCACAAATTTCAGGAAATGTTTCATATCAAAAATTTATTGAACAACCGGTCAATCTGTTGCCTGCCCGCATTTTTAATCCGCAAGCGCCGCCTGATCAATATGTTCCCGTAAAATTCGGAACCGAACAAAGTATGAAGTGGGGGCTTCAGTGGAATCAATTGATTTTCAATGGATCATATATTGTAGGACTTTACTCGTCACGTGTATATAAAAAAATATCCGAACTGGCCCACGAGAAAACCGCACAAAAAATTCGTGAAGCAGTAACGCAAGCATATACAAATGTTTTACTCATCAATCAGTCTTTGGATATTGTCCATCAAAACATCAAAGTTTTAGAGAGAAACTTGTTTGAAATCAAACAAATGTATGAGAATGGATTGGTTGAATTGACCGATGTTCAGCAATTGGAAATCACCCTTCAAGATTTGAAAAACCAACTTAAATATCTTGTTTCCAATCAGGAAAATGCCTATGAAATGTTGAATTATATCATGGGAAGAAAACCGGAAGCACCAATTGTTTTAACCGACGATTTTGAAAGTTTGGCAGAAAAATCAGCTGACTTGAATCTTCTAAAAACAAACCTCAACGAAGAAAAAAATATTGACTTGAAAATAGCCGGCAATCAAACCCGGGCCAAAAAACTTCAAATGCGTTATGAACAAAGTCAAATGCTGCCTTCCATTGTGGGTTTTGTAACCTATGGAAAAAATGCTTATAACAACGACTTTAAATTTTTTGAAGATTCTCAAAACTGGTATGAACAGTCTATTCTTGGAATCAATATCAGTATTCCGCTATTTGGAGGTTTGGCCCGGCAGAAAAAAATAGGCCAAGCCAAACTGGAATATGAAAATGCCAAATTGGATTATGAAGATGCTCAAAGAAAATTAAAACTTGAACTGACCAAACTTCAAAATGAGTATGAGTTGGCCATAGATAAAATGAATACTGCCCGTAAAAACCTGGAATTGGCAGAATCCATAGAGAAAAAAGAGCAAATCAAATATAACGAAGGTATGGGGTCAAGTTTTTCACTCTATCAAAGCCGGATGCAATTATATGCCAAACAACAAGCTTATCTCCAAGCCGTTGCCAAAGTTATCATGCTAAAAATCAAACTTGAAAATATATTGGGATTAAATAATAAAAACATTTGAATATGAGAAAATTTATCATACCGGGTTTAACCGTTTTATTGTTGAATATAGCTTGTGAAAATTCAAACGGAACCACTTCCGCAGAAAATCAGGATTTGGAAGTAAAAAAAGAAATACTTCTTAAACAAATAGATAGTCTTCAAGCCGAACTGGAGCAAATTAACCGTCAGCTTGGATTAAAAAACATGGTCAATATCCCCTACATTCAAGCTGATTCGGTAAAGACCTCAACATTTACCAAATACTTGGAGTTTCAAGGCAATGTAAAAACCGATGGAAATGTTACGGTTGTGCCGTCATTTATGGGCGAAGTAAAAAAAATCTATGTGAAAGTGGGTCAAAGGGTGCGCAAAGGGCAACCGCTCATGAAATTGGATGATGCAGTGTTGCGCAATCAAATTTCGGAAGTACAAACCCAGTACAAATTGGCTAAAACCGCTTATGAACGCCAAAAAAAATTATGGGAGCAGAAAATAGGTTCAGAAATGCAATTTCTTCAAGCCAAAACCAAAAAAGAATCTTTGGCAAGAAAACTCAACACACTATATGCACAACTCAAAAAAACAGTAGTTAAATCTCCCATTTCAGGAACGGTTGACGACTTGATGATTAAAGAAGGAGAAATGGCTACACCGCAACGTCCGGTGGCTCGTATAGTATCATTAAAAGATGTTTATATGGAAGCGGATGTGTCGGAAAAATACCTTACCAAAATTAAAAAAGGAACACCGGCCGAAGTGATTTTTCCCGAAATCAACAAAAATATCTTCACTAAAGTCAATTATACAGGTAATTTCATTCATCCCAACAACAGAACTTACAAAATCCGGGTGAATATCCCCAATAAAGAAAAACTTTTCAAACCCAATTTGATGGGAATTATCAAAATAAAAGTTTTGGAAGTAAAAGATGCCGTTGTGATTCCTCTCTCGTTACTTCAAGAAGACATTGAAGGCAACAACTTCGTTTTTGTATTGGAGCCCACGGATGAAGAAGATATTTTTTCAGTCAAGAAAAAGTTTGTCAAACCCGGAGACATATATAAAAACCGGGTATGGATAAAAGAAGGACTTCAACCCGGAGAAATTATACCCCTTACAGGTGCACGCGGATTAACAGAAGGTGATTTGGTTAAAATAACCCGACAAGAATAATACTATGAAGAAAATATATAAAACATTCGGTTTAACCAATTGGGCGCTTAGCAATCTTAATACCGTCAAACTTTTGATTTTGATCATCACGCTGGGCGGTTTGATTGCTTATATCGGATTGCCGCGCGAATCATTCCCCACCGTTTCCGCTCCTGAGGTTTTTGTTTCCACACCTTATCCGGGCAATGCTCCTCAAGACATAGAATCCCTGATTACCCGTCCGTTGGAGCTTGAAATAAAAAAAATCAAAGGAGTGGATGAAATTACTTCTGTTTCATCTTCGGGATTTTCCAGTATAGATATCAAATTCAAATTTGACGTGGACCCCGACAAAGCACTGGCCGATGTGAAAGATAAAATTGACGAAGTCACCTCGGGCAAAGATTGGCCTTCAGATGTTCCTACCGATCCCAAGGCTGTCAAGTTGGATTTTTCCGAAATGATGCCGATAATGAATATCAATATATCCGGCAATTATCCTTCTGACGAACTGAAAAAAATGGCCGAAGCCTTGCAAGATGAGATAGAACAATTACCTCAAATCTCGGCGGCGGACATCAGGGGCGTACAAGACAAAGAAGTGGAAGTGGCCGTAGACCTTAATGAAATGATTGCCCGAAACATTACATTCAATAATATTACCCAAGCCATCAAAAATGAAAACTTAAATGTTTCAGCCGGTGAAATTAAAGAGGGAACAGTCAAAAGAAATGTAAGGGTAACAGGAGAAATCAAAAATCCTAAAGAACTGGAAAATATCATCATACGAAAACAAAATGACAAGGCAGTTTATCTGAAAGATGTTGCCCGTATCAAGTTCAAACAAAAAGAAGCCGAAAGCTACGCGCGTGAGTTTGGCAAACCGGTGGTGATGTTGGACGTGAAAAAACAAAGCGGAGCCAATCAAATTGAAGCCGCCGAAGCCATTAACAGGATTATAAAAAAGTTTCAAAAAGAAATTTTGCCCGAAGACGTTAATGTTAATATTACCAATGATTTGTCTGATAGAACCAAAACACAGGTTTCCGATCTGGAAAACAGCATCATTTTGGGGACGCTATTGGTGGTATTCATTTTAATGTTGTTTTTAGGAACACGCAGTGCCCTTTTTGTAGGCATTGCCATTCCACTTTCCATGTTGATGTCCTTTTTGATATTGTCATTTATGGGGGTTACCCTCAATACGATGGTACTATTTGCACTGGTTTTGGCACTTGGTATGTTGGTAGACAACGGAATTGTGATTGTTGAAAATATTTATCGCTACAGACAAGAAGGCTATAAAGCACTGGAAGCCGCCAAATATGCCGTAGGTGAAGTGGCTTGGCCCATCATTGCATCTACGGCCACCACCGTTGCCGCATTTATTCCCTTAGCCATGTGGCCGGGAATCATAGGAGAATTTATGAAATACTTGCCACTTACTTTGATGATTGTTTTGAGTTCTTCGCTTTTTGTGGCATTGATTATCAATCCGGTTTTGACAAAGTTATACATGAAAACCGGCGAATCGGTTCCCGATGATACGGAAACCGTTTGGAGGAGAGCTCTCTTTTTCCTGGCACTATCCATTATTTTATTTATAGTTGAATGGCTATTAAAAAATGAAATCGGTTCAATCAGGTTCATTTTGAATTCATTCGGGGTATTATTCTTGGTCGTCTTTCTTTGGATTTTGCTAAATCATTATGTACTCAGGCAAACCATGCATTGGTTTCAGTATAACTTTCTTCCTAAACTGGAAATGCTTTATGAAAACACCATCCGGTGGACGCTCAGCGGAAAGAAATCTTACTTGGTCTTTTTCTCTACTGTTTTTCTTTTGATTTTTTCCATCATGTTGTTAAAGATCTTTCCTTTGAAAACGTCATTCTTTCCCAATACCGAACCCAATCAATTGTATATCTACATCAAATTTCCCATAGCCACCGATATTGAAGTGGTCAATAAATTCACAAAAGAACAAACCAAAAAAATCCAATCCTTTTTCAAAGAAAACAACTTGGAATATATGGTTCGTTCCATAGTGGAACAAGTAGGCGAGGGAACCGACGATCCGAGACGCGAAAGAGGAAACAAAAAAACGCCTAATAAAGCCAAAATCATTATTGATTTTGTGAAATTTGATGAAAGAAAAGGAGTAAGTACATCCTTTGTAATGGATGAGCTGAGAAAAGTATTAAAAGGATATGCAGGCATTCAAGTTTCAGTGGATAAAGACCAGCATAAACCTCCTATGGGACCACCGGTGGACATAAAACTATTGGGCGATGACTATGATATTTTGTTTCAAACCGCTTTAGATGTTAAAAAATACATTGACAAACAAGGAATTCAAGGAATAGAAGACCTTCA
>JALVDN010000399.1 GCA_027008965.1 Flavobacteriales bacterium
CACTGGACAGTTCGGGAGCGCCTTTGTTTAAACGCGGTTACAGGGAAGAAACCGGCATGGCCCCCATCAATGAAGTTTTGGCGGCGGGAATCATCCGTTTGGCGGGTTGGAACGGCGATACACATTTCATTGACCCCATGACCGGCTCGGGGACCTTTCCTATTGAAGCCGCATTGATGGCAAGTAATATTCCTCCGGGTATTTTCAGAGAAGATTTTTCTTTTATGCATTGGAAAGATTTTGATGAGCAATTATATCAACTCATACGGGAATCCGTATTAAAAAAAGTCAAAGAACCTTTTGAACTGATTAAAATAATCGGTTACGACAAAGATCCCGCAATGATTGAAATAGCCCGTCAAAATGCGACACGCGCCAGTGTGGATGAATTGATCACTTTTGAAACCAAAGATTTTTTTAAAACAAGTAAAATTCCGGGACCCGTTACACTTGTTTTTAATCCGCCTTATGATAAACGCCTTTCATTGCAACAAAAAGAAAAATTCTATAAAAGATTGGCGCAACATTTGGAAGAAAATTACAGGTGGACGGATGTTTGGGTCATTTCCCCCGAAAAAATTCAAAGATTTTTCAAAATTAAACCCATTGCACAATATGCTTTGTATAACGGAAAAATTCCCGTTTGGCTAACCGGTTTAAGAATAGAATAAGATGATTGCAAGAGCAAAAATTTTCAAACTTCCGCTGCAACATAGTTTCGGCATCAGCCGTTGGTCGTTCAACGAGCAAAAAACTTTCATTGTTTCACTTTCACAAAATGGTTTCACCGGTTATGGCGAAGCCACTGAAAATAAATATTATGATGTCACCGTAGAGAAACTTCAAAGAGAATTCAATAAACTAAAACCCTTTCTTGAAGGCATTCCACTGGAAACCCCTTGGAAACTTTGGGAAAAAATCAAAGAAGAGACACAAGATTTCCGCTTCCTCATGGCTGCCATAGACGAAGCCGCTTGGGATTTATACGGAAAAATACACAACAAACCTGTTTATGAACTTTTAGATTTGAAACCCGGAACGGATGTGATTTCCACCTACACCATAGGTTTAGATGAAATAGAGGTCATGAAACAAAAAATTTTGGAAAAACCCTGGCCGGTATATAAAATAAAATTAGGAACAAATCGTGATAAAGAAATTATCCGTGCCTTGCGGGAAGTAACCGCTTCCCCTTTCCGCGTGGATGCCAATGCCGCCTGGAACATCAACAAAACCATTGAAATGAGCCGTTGGTTAAAAGAAAGGAATGTGGAATTTATCGAACAACCTTTGCCTGCAGGTTTGGAAGAAAATTTGAAACAACATCTGGATCAAATGGCCCTTCCCGTTTTGGCCGATGAATCTTGTAAAACAGAGAATGATTTGCAAACTTGCTTGGAAACCTTCCACGGAATCAACGTAAAACTCACCAAAGCAGGCGGCATAACGCCGGCATACGAAATGCTCAAAAAGGCCAAAAACGCAGGCAAAAAAACCATGGTCGGTTGTATGACAGAGTCTACTGTAGGTATTTCGGCGGCAGCACAACTTCTCGGTTTATGTGATTATGCCGACCTGGATGGCGCACTTCTTCTTGCCAAAGACTTGGCGGA
>JALVDN010000400.1 GCA_027008965.1 Flavobacteriales bacterium
AATGTTGTCCCAGAGAGTTAATCAATAATGAAACAATGCGTGTTGTTGTTTGTTGTTTTTATTATCATCTGAAAATCAAGGTTTTATAAATTTGGCACAGTCCTTGCAAATAGTTAAACACAAAAACTTTTAACTATGAAACTATTTGCTGCTTATCAAAAAATGAAAAAACGCTCGTTAGACCTTTTAGCCAAAGGTTTAATTGATGAATATTTTGAAATGTTAGTGCGGATATCACAAATAGAAAAACAATTGAGCCAACTACGCTACCTTAACTAAATCATATCATTTTCCATAGATTTTTGTTTGTCAATAGTTTATCAGGCGTTTGAATGCTTCAAGCGCCTTTGTTATACCAAAAGGAACTGTATATTAGTCCAAAATAAATTGGAATATTTTTTTCTGTATCAAGACAAAAAACGCAGTTATAGCCGGTAGCTATAATGAGTATTTTTAACGAAGATACAGGAAAAAAGAAACGGTTTATTGGACTAATATATAGTTGTTTTTGGTATTACACATATTTTACATAAACAGCATCGTTAAGATAAACCAAAAGCTTGCTTTCCACTTCAAAACCGGCTTGCGACAAATACGCAGCATAGTTTTGCAATTGAAGGCTGTGTTGACTGCTTTCAGCTCCGGTTTTATAATCTATAATGATGATTTTGCCATCTTTAATCAACAAACGGTCGGGGCGTTTTTGTTTAAATGCACCTTGGGTTGCCGGAATTAAAATATCCCGCTCGTTGAGAATCTGATATTCACCGGTAAAATAAAGAGATAAATCGGGGTGATTCAAAATTTTTTCAATTATTTCCGCAATTTTATTTTGCAAGCTAACATCTAATCCGGATAATAATTTTGGTTTTTGCTGTTGCCATTGTTTTACGGTTGTTACGCGGCTTAAAATATCGTGCAATTGCATACCATGACGTATAGCCGACTGTTGTTGCTCTGACCAACGCTCAAATGATAAAGTGTTGATTTTAAGAAATTTATCCTGTTGCCGCAATTGCCAATTTTGATAATGCAATTTTGCAATACCGGACTTTGTTGGCGCTGATTCAAGCTTTTGATTTCTTCTGACCGGATTTCCGTATTCAAAATTCTCACCGTCAAAACCGGTATGCCGGAGGGTTAAATAATCTTTAAAAATTTGACTGACTTTAAGGTTTTTAGGGTTTTTAGGCGGTTGATAAGTAATGACATACAACTGCTCAACGGCACGTGTCAGGGCAACATAAATCCGGTTCAAATTATCAAATGTTTTTTCCGATGCCGCTTTTTGATAAATTTGTTGATAGACTTCATTTGAAGATTGTTCCAGCACTTTCATTTCAACCGGTAAGGCCTTAAAACCTTGAAACCTTTGAGGATTGACCGGGATCCATACCTTCGTTTCTTTATCTCTGGAATCTAAAACCGCTTCATCGGTATAATAAACGACTACCGGAAATTCTAAGCCTTTGGCTTTGTGAACCGTCATGATTTTTACGGCGCCCGGTTGTTCGGGGGCATCAATGCTGAAATCTTTGGCTATAATTTGCCATTCGTCTAAAAACGGCTTCAAACCGGATAAATCTTTTTGATTAAATTGATAAACTTTTTC
>JALVDN010000401.1 GCA_027008965.1 Flavobacteriales bacterium
TGGCCCGTGTATAAATTTTTGCAGCGGGAACAATCACATCCGCCCTGTCAGGATTTAAACCTAATTCTTTTATACGTTGTTTATAGGTCATGCTCTTCAGCATTTTATATAGCGCTTTCAAATGAGGCAAAGAAATTGGACTTCCTTGCACTTTTCCCGACATTTTAAAAAGTTTATTGATATTCCCGCCCGAACCAATCAATGCAATATTCTCCAAGTCTTTGGTATTCTCACGAACCCATTCCTCGGCGGCCTTCCATTCTTCATCTTTCACATTCTTTTTCAACATCCGAACGGTTCCCAGCTTGAATGATTTACTGTTTTTCTTTTTTCCTTTTTCAATAACCGTGAATTCCGTACTCCCGCCGCCTACATCTACATATAAATAATTCTTGTTCCTGTCTATCAAATCCTCCAAATCCGTTCGTGCAATAAATTCCGCTTCACGTGCGCCATCAATTATTTCTATTTTAATGCCGGTTTCTTTTTCTACTTTTTGAATAACCTCTTTTCCGTTCTCCGCTTCACGCATGGCAGATGTAGCCACCGCCAAAAAATCTTCCACCTCAAAAACATCCATTAATAATTTAAAAGCTTTCATCGCTTTGATGAGCTTTTCTATCTTTTCTTCGGATATTTTTCCTTCATCAAAAACATCTTCACCCAAGCGTATAGGCACACGCACCAAAGTGTTTTTCTTGATTTTGGTTTTCTTTCCGTTTTCTATCACATTGGCAATCAATAGCCTGACCGCATTTGTACCAATATCTATGGCCGCATATTTTTTTAAGTGCATAAATGTATTTTATTTTAAACCGAAAACTTCAGGACCTTGTTTAAAACGAATATCTACAGGAATGTTCGCTTGATTGATTTTTTCCAAATCCGATTTCAATGTACCATCCATTCGCCCGTATTTTTCAACAAAATTTTTCACGGCCTCATAATCGCCATTGCCTTGCAAGGTCAAAATATCGCGGGATAAATCTTCCATGGCCTGTTTCATCTTCTCAAAATCCACGGCATATTGTCCATTCTCATTTCTGGTAAAAGCACCTTTCTCTTTGAAATAATTGAATCTAATTAAATTCGCCATACCATGTGCTTCATGTGCTCCAAACCTGATACTCCTGAAAATACCCGCTAAAAAGGTCACCATATTATCCTTGATGTCGTTATCCAACATATTTTTCTCATGCAAACGATCCACCAAGTACAATCCCAATACATCCGCCTTGCCTTCCTCCAACGCCGACGCCAAATCTTTCAACGCTTCTCGAACCGTACCTTTTCCGGTCACCGTATTTTTGATTCCCAATCCGTGGGCTACTTCATGAAACATGGTATTCCCGAAAAAAGCATCAAAGGTGATATGTTTTCTCTGTTCCGGAACAATTAATATATCTGCAATGGGTACCAGGATTTTTTCAAACTTGGCACGCATCACATTTTTCAATTGCAAACGGCGCGATCCTTTTTTCAACTGAACCGTTTCATCATTCGGCAGATTGATGGCAATGGTTTTTCCGCCCGTATTGGCTTCACCGGCATAAAAAATGGCATCATAAGCCCCCAAGTCGGAATCACGCCCCGGTTTTTCTTTTTTATATTTTTCATCCACCGGCAATCCGCGCTGCATTTCAGGTAGCAATGCTGCATATTTTTTCAACTTCTCACTCCATTCCTTGTCTTTCACCAACACGTAAGCCTCATGCGCCGCCTTGTAGCCGAACAATTGGTCTTCATACGTTTCAATCGGACCAATCACCAAATCCAACGTATTGTATTTCATATCCATCCAAAGCATATCGCTTTTCCTGTAATCATCTGTCAACAAAGCATCCGCACGCGCCAACAAATATTTTTTGAAACCCTCGTCTTCAGCCAATTCCGCCGCCTTACGCAACAAACCGGCCATTTTCTCATGCTGTTTTTGATAGGCCACATGATACGGAATCGTAATCAACTGACCATTTTCATCCCTCCTAAGCAAAGTATATAATGATGTCTTATCTGGCAACTCCGCTTTCTCAAATTCTTCCTTGGTCATATCCTTCGGATAAAAATTGGCACCGGCCGGCTTGGGTCCCACACCTTTCACAAAGGCTTTGTTCTCATCCATCCTGTCCCAAGGACCGTAATTAATCTCCACATATTCCCAAGTCAAACTATCGTTCACCAACTTGCGCAGCGAATCTTTCACTCCGTATGACTGCAACCAAAAAACCTCATCAGTCAGCTTGGCCGCCTCCATCAATAAAGGAATCATCTTCTTCTGATTCTCCGATAACTTGCTCAAATCCGTCGTCAGCTCAAAAACAGCATACTGTTCTATTTTTTTCTTCATCTCTTCCTGTTCGGGGGTTAATTTTTGTTCTACATGACTTGCTTTTTCCACGGGTTTACGAGCCTTTTGATTCTCACATCCGGCCACAAAAAACAAAATAAACAACCAAAATAAATTTCTCATTGAAAATAAATTTTTGACTGCAAGATAATAAAAACTCGCCTTGCATAGCTTATAATAAATAATTTTTTGGGGCGCCATTTGGCGTGCTCCGTTTAAATCTTTTTCGGCTCAGCCTGCGGATGTAATATTGGCCTGCGGGGTCTCACCACCTTCGTGTTGAGCCTCCTCGGCCAAACATCCGCTCGGCTTCGTCTTCAAAAGGATACCACTTCGCCCGCCGGCGCAGATATTCCTAAAACCTAAAATTTCCGTAACTTGCAACCCGAAATCACACCATGAAAAAAATAGCATTTGAAACCCTGGGTTGCAAACTCAATTTTGCCGAAACTTCCACCATCGCGTCCAAAATGGAAGGTTATCAACGTGTGGATTTCAAACAACCCGCCGATGTTTACGTCATCAATACTTGCGCCGTAACCCAAAATGCCGAACGCAAACTCAAAGAAATCATCCGGCAGGCCAAAAAACGCAACCCGCAAGCCAAAATTGTTACCCTCGGATGTCTCACCCAATTGGACCCGCACAAAGTGGCACAATTCCCATACGTAGATTTGGTTTTGGGTATGGAAGAAAAATATAAACTCCACGAATATCTTCCCGGTTTATTAGAAGACAAAATCAAAGGCGTACATTCCTGCGAAACCAACGCCCGCGAAACCTTCCATTCGGCCTTTTCCATAGGCGACCGCACCCGTGCATTCCTCAAAATCCAAGACGGTTGCGACTATCCCTGCACCTACTGCACCATCCCCTTGGCACGTGGAAAAGGACGCAATCCCACCGTGGAGCAAATCGTGCAAAATGCAAGGAAAATAGCCACAAGTGGCATCAAAGAAATTGTTCTCACGGGAGTGAATATCGGTACATTCATAGACACTTCCACCGGAAAAAAACGCACCTTTTTTGATTTAATTCAAGCCCTCGACCAAGTCGAAGGCATTGAACGCTACCGCATCTCCTCCATTGAACCCAACCTCCTCACCGATGAAATCATCGAATACGTTTTGACCAAATCACCTAAATTTTTACCCCATTTTCACATTCCATTGCAAAGTGGAAGCAATGAAATACTCGGTAAAATGCGGAGGCGATACAGACGGGAACTTTATGAACAAAAAGTACAGAAAATCCGCTCCATCTCCTCCGACGCATCCATAGGAGTGGATGTCATCGTAGGTTTTCCCGGTGAAACGGATGAACTTTTTGAAGAAACCTACAGATTTTTAAAATTCCTACCGGTTTCCTATTTTCATGTATTCACCTATTCCGAACGGCCCAATACTTTAGCCGCAAGCATGCCCGGAAAAGTGCCGGGAAAAGTAAGAGCGGAAAGAAGCCGTAAACTCCGGGAACTTTCCAAAAGAAAAGAATTGCTCTTTGCCGAAAGCCAACTTGGAAAAACCAAAAGCGTCCTGTTTGAACGCAGCAGAAAAAACAACATGATGACCGGATGGACCGAAAACTATCTCCGTGTCGTTCATCCCTACGACGAAAGTTTAGTAAACCAAATAAGCGAAGTAAAACTCCTTGAAAACTCTCCGGAAGGCATCACCGTTCAAATCTTATCCACATGTCTGAAGTCATCTACATGATGCCCGGCATGGGGGCTTTGCCGGATATTTTCCGTTTTTTGAAAATACATCCCGGTTTTCAAGTCAAATATTTACATTGGATTTCACCTCAAAAAAACGAAGAATTTCCGCATTATGTTTCCCGCCTGATTGAAGAACAAATCAATGTAAACGATAAAAATCCCATCGTTTTGGGTATGTCCTTCGGTGGTATGGTGGCTCATGAAATAGCCCGGCAAATCCCCGTAAGCAGTCTGATTTTTCTCTCCACCGTTAAAACCCACAGGGAATTTCCTCCGTGGTTCAAGCTGGGAAAAATATCCCGCTACAATGCCTGGGCACCTTTCAGGTTACTATTGCATCCTACACGTCTCAAACCCTATGTACCCTTCAAGTTTTTAAAAAGACGATTGGATATTTATGACCGTTATTTGGGCATCCGGGATGTATCTTATTTTCGCTGGGCAGTCAGAACCATTATACATTGGAAAGGAGAAATTCCCACCATTCCATACATCCACATCCACGGCGCCCAAGACCGGATTTTTCCGCCCGCATATCTGAAACCACCCGTAGATTTTATCCCCGGCGCCACCCACATGGCTGTATTAACTCACCCGCGACAAGTGAGTAGAAAAATAAACGGGTTTTTGATTGGACTTAGTGCAAAATAAAAAACCCCACCATCAGGCAGGGTTTTTTATAATCAAATTGTTGATTACATCATCGGCATTCCGCCTCCACCCATTCCGGGTGCTGGAGCCGGATTTTCTTCTTTTTTCTCAATCAATGCACTCTCGGTGGTGAGTACCATACTTCCAACCGAAGCCGCATTTTCAATGGCGATACGCGTTACTTTTTTCGGGTCAATGATACCCGCTTTCAACATATTCGTATATTGTCCGTTTTTCACGTCATAACCGTAATCACCGTCTTTTTCTTTGAGTTTGGAAACCACAACCGATCCGTCTTCACCGGCATTATTTACAATTTGTTTCACCGGTTCTTCCACCGCTTTATAAATGATTTGAATACCGGTTTTTTCATCTTCATTGGCGGCTTTCAAACCTTCCAAAGCTTTTTGCGTACGCAATAGAGCCACACCACCGCCGGCAACAATACCTTCTTCAACGGCCGCACGCGTAGCGTTCAAAGCGTCTTCAACGCGGTCTTTCTTTTCTTTGAGTTCCACTTCACTTGGAGCGCCCACATACAATACCGCTACACCACCGGCCAATTTAGCTAATCTTTCTTGAAGTTTTTCACGGTCATAATCCGATGTGGTGTTTTCCATTTGCGCTTTGATTTGTGCAATACGCGCTTTGATATCTTCTTCTTTTCCGGCGCCGCCTACAATTGTAGTATTGTCTTTGTCAATCACCACACGTTCGGCTTTACCCAACATGTCAAGCGTAGTATGTTCCAAGCTCAAACCTTTGTCTTCGGTGATAACCGTTCCACCTGTCAAAATGGCAATGTCTTCCAACATAGCTTTTCTTCTGTCACCGAATCCGGGCGCTTTCACGGCGGCAACACGCAATGTGCCACGCAATTTGTTCACCACCAATGTAGCCAAAGCCTCACCTTCCACATCTTCAGCAATAATCAACAAAGGTTTACCTGATTGAGCCACTTGTTCCAAAACAGGCAACAAATCTTTCATGCTACTGATTTTCTTATCCGTGATGAGTATCACCGGATTTTCCAAAACAGCCTCCATTTTTTCAGGGTCGGTGATGAAATAAGGCGACAAATATCCACGGTCAAATTGCATACCTTCAACCACATCCACATACGTGTCGGTTCCTTTGCTTTCTTCCACTGTGATTACACCGTCTTTACCCACTTTGGAGAAAGCTTGTGCAATCAAATCACCGATCAATTCGTCATTGTTGGCTGAAATAGTAGCCACTTGCTTGATTTTTTCCACATCGTCTCCCACTTCTATGGCTTGTTTACCCAATTCTTCAATCACCAATTTAGTGGCTTTATCAATACCCGATTTCAAGTCCATAGGATTGGCTCCTGCCGTAACGTTTTTTAATCCTTCACGAACAATTACCTGTGCCAATACAGTAGCCGTTGTCGTTCCGTCGCCGGCCAAATCATTGGTTTTTGAAGCCACTTGTTTCACCAATTGCGCTCCCATATTTTCATGCGGATCTTCCAATTCCACTTCACGTGCAACTGTCACACCGTCTTTTGTGATTTGCGGTCCGCCGAAAGATTTGTCTATAATCACATTTCGACCTCTCGGTCCGAGGGTTACTTTCACTGCGTTTGCAAGCGCATCAATACCTCTTTTGAGGCCTTCGCGAGCTTCGAAATCAAATTTAATTTCTTTTGCCATGGTTTTTTAGATTTTTTGTTGTTTTCGTACTCTATTTTACACAAACTATGCCATTGGCTTCCCCGTGTCAGATTGTCATATTCTGCATTTTTTTATGTTTTCAGGGCGCCTGCCCGCACGGGTTCATGCATACCGCCATGCTTCGCCGATGGCTCGCACGCCGGCGCATTCACCCGGCTGGCACCGGGCTGTCCGCTTAAATTCGGCTCGGCGGTTGGTGTGGTTTAAGCCGGCGCACCTTAATGGCGCGCCGGCCCACCCGTGCGTGGGGCTTCCCGCTGTCAGCCTCCGCCGGGCGGAAAACCATCACCACCGCGGCATCGCTTCAAGCATAAAGTATCGGAAAAGTTGCAGTTATTTTTGACGAGAACAAAGCCGGCAATCT
>JALVDN010000402.1 GCA_027008965.1 Flavobacteriales bacterium
CAGCGTTAACGTTTTTGATTTTTGTTTTTCTCTTGTGGAAAATTTTTCAAGTATCATTTTTTTCTAACCGATTTGAAAAAAGCTTGCATTAGTTCCCTGGCTTCTTTTTCCAATACCCCACGTACAATTTTTGTTTTTGGGTGAAGTGGGCAACCCAAATGTTCAAATCCCAATTTTTCATCAGCGGTTCCATAGACTATTTTTTTTAGTTTGGCCCAATGGATAGCCCCCGAACACATGGAGCAAGGTTCTACGGTTACATACAAAACACATTCGGGCAAGTATTTGGATTGCAGGTGATTCATGGCGGCCGTAAGGGCCAACATTTCGGCATGGGCGGTGGCATCGTTCAAACGTTCTACTTGATTGTGGGCTTTGGCTACAATTTTATCGCCACAAACCACTACGGCCCCAATGGGAATTTCACCGTCTTCCAATGCTTTTTCCGCTTCCCGCAAGGCCATTTGCATATATATTTCGTCCGGATTCATTTAATAGGCTTTTTTGTCTCCCGTAAAAATTTTTAAAACGGTTTGAAAAATGATTTTTAAGTCCAAAAACAAAGACCAATTTTCTATATAATACAGGTCATATTTCACGCGATTGATAATGTCTTCATTGCTTTGAACTTCACCTCTGTATCCTTTGATTTGTGCCAATCCGGTGATACCGGGCTTCACATAATGTCTCAAAATAAATTGATCTAAAACTTTTCTGAATCTTTCACTCTCTTTGAGCATATGAGGGCGTGGCCCTACCACTGACATTTCTCCTTTCAAAACATTAATGAATTGAGGTAATTCATCAATACTTGTTTTACGTAAGATCCTGCCTATACGCGTAACCCGATCGTCTTGTTTGGAGACTTGTTTTATATCCGCTTCAGGATTGGGACGCATGGACCTGAATTTATAACAATAAAAAGGCTTGTAGTTGAGTCCGTTTCTTTTTTGCTTGAAAAAAACGGGCCCTTTGGATTCCAGTTTAATTAAAATGGCCAGAATAGGGGTGAGCCATGATAAAATTCCAATTATGACAACCAATGAAAAAACAATATCAAAAACGCGTTTTATAAAAGCATTGACAGGATCATCCAGTGGGGATTTTCTTAAAGACAATACCGGATAATACTCAAAATATTCTAAAAACAAACGTTGTCTATAGATGTTTTTATTATCCGGGATGAACTTAATGGATATAAAATGGTTATTGGCTGTTTTTATGATTTCGGAAATTTGTTGATCCGAGTGTTCTTTTAAAGAAACAAACACAACATCCACTCCATTCAATTCCTCCGAAATATATTTCAATCCTTGTTGGTAATTGCCTTTTAATTTTTGCTCGGCACAATTTTTATCCGAAAAATAACCGGTAAATTGGTAACCGAAATCCTTCCGTTGTTCTAATAAATCATGAAATCTTACAAGCTCATCATTGCAACCGAAAATAGCATAATAGCGAACATTTAAACCATAAGAGCGGTATTTTTTTAATAATAGAAAAACAAAAATTTTTCTGAGCAAGAGAAGTAGAATCAGTAACAGAATTTTATAAAGCAGATGATATTGAAATTCAAGTCCTGATATAAACAAAAAAGCCAAAAATCCGAG
>JALVDN010000403.1 GCA_027008965.1 Flavobacteriales bacterium
TCCGCACCGTTCTGCTCGGCCACATCCCTGACCACGTCCTTGTCCTGCACCCGTGCTCCCCACATTTTCGAGGAGAACACTACGATGGTAGCGACTTCACGGAACGACTCGGACACTTGTTCCTCTACCTGTTTCGCGATCTCATTCATCTGAACCTCCTTCTGTTAACCTCGGGTTAACCAACTTTCACCTTCCTGACGTTGGCCGGGAGTAGTACCTTCATGCGCTTCTCCCAGAACTCCAACTGATTAAGCCGCCGCATGACATCCGTAGGCGACTTCTGCTGCCAGTAGTACATCCAGTGGTAGCACCTGCCGCACAGCTGCGACTGCTTGTACTTCACTTCCCGGTTACATCCGGGAATCGAACACAACTCCTTCTTGGGTGACTTCATGATCATCTCCTTCAGTAACAACGAACACCACAACCAGCACTGCGAACAGGATCACCATGCCGAGTGCCAGCACCACTGCGTCCCGCAGGACACTCAACCAGTCAATGCGCATGCTCCCTCTCCTTCTGTGCCATGGCCACCAGATCGGAAAACACCCGAAACGCCGGTTTCGGCATGGCCACGAAGGGCACGTTCTGCTCGGCCATTTCCTGCATGACCTTGGGGAGGTCGAGGCACTTCATCGTGTCTCTCAGCACCAAGGCCATGTTGGTCACTTCGCCCTCTTCGTTGTAGGCCACGACCGGGAGATAATCCTCCCGGTTCTCGCCGATCTCGTCGATGGGCTTCCAGCAGTCGTCGCACAATGCAGTGAGGTCATGCACTTCACCGTTGCACACGACACAACGTGCCATGGTATCGTCCATTACTTCCCTCCTTCCCGTCGGTCGATCTTCCTGCGAAGTTTCATAACAGTTTGTAACCTGTTTACAGTAACTTCGGCATTACGGATCAACTCTCGCATTTCCTTCACCGGAGTATCCTTGTGTCGCATAATTGCTACATAACACGTAGCACACACGCCGAGCTTGTTGCTCGCAACAGGGTGCTTACACATGAGAGTGACACACTTGCGCTTCTTCATGATGCTTCTCCTTCGATATGAATGGTCTTGCCATACGGAGCTTCAACATCCGTACTCATCGCCCAGATGACCGGATACCCCGGATCATCGCCAAACGGCGTGTATCCATCCGTCATGACCAGCATGAAGTCGGGTTCCACACCGTGTGCCTCCACCCAACGGAACCCGGCGGTCATGTCGGTGCCACCACCACCCTTGAGTCCCGTGCGGGCGAATTCCTCCAGTTCGTTCAAGTCCTCGACCTTGACTGCCGTGTGAATACTGGCATCTACCGACAGCAGCCAGAGTTCATCCGGCGGACAGTCTGCAAGGATGCTCGCCGTCTCCGACAGGAACCGGCGCAGTTCATCCGACGATATCGACCCCGAGGTGTCGATCTCGATGACGATGCACCCGGTACGCATGTCGAAGTACGAGGGAAGATACGCATCGAACAGTATCTTCCCACGGCGGTTGGGCCGCTTCCACGAGACATGCTCGCCCTTGGCCCGTGCCGTGATTTCGGCACGCAGTTCCTCCCGCCAGTCGACCTTCGGTTCCAGCATTTCATCCACGAACCGTTGCAGGTCTGC
>JALVDN010000404.1 GCA_027008965.1 Flavobacteriales bacterium
ATAAAGCAATATGATGGCTAGGGGTAAAAATTTTTTATTCTTAATGCTTTTCATGATGAGAAAAAAGATAAAGAATGAAAAATATAAAAACCCGATGATCCCGGTTTTTAGCCAAACATCCAAATATTGATTATGCGAATTATATGTTTTTTTTAGAAGAAGCTCACTTTTTGTTGTATAACATTGGTTGAGTTGGTCTTGTACATCGCCTACTCCATAGCCGGTTATCCAGTTGTTTTTTATAAGCTCTACAGAGCATTTGAGGATATTTACTCTGTAAGTGGTGGAATAATTCGGATTTACAACTTCAAAAGTTTTCACGGTAAAAAATTCTCTCATTCTTCTGTTGAATGTGAACATGGAAATGATGGAGGCCAAAAAAAATAATAACAATATTACTTTAAACCGGGTTGTAAGTTTGGCAAAAAACAGTAGGAAAATGAGCATAATGATGACTAATGAAAGAATGACTCCCCTGCTGGAAAGCATCAAAAGAAATGTTGAATTAATCAGCAGACTTAAAATAAGCAAAATGATAAAAGGTTTGTTTTTTTGGATGTTTCTTAGTAAATAAACGGTGAAAATAATAGCGAGGGCCAAAAACAAAGAAGCATAAATGGGGTGTTGACCCAATAAAGGAAGGGCTTGAATAATTCTTCTGAATCTATCTGAATAATAATCCTTGTATAAAGGAGTTTTTGTATCCAAAATGATGGCAGCAATACCAATCACAGAAAAGATTGTGGTGGACAGAACAAAAAGCTTGGCAAATAGAGTTTGAATATCTTTTTTTACTTGCAGATGAGGTATTATCAATGAAAATGAAAAAGGAATGAATAAAATGGAGAGTGAGGTTTCCAAAATTTTTAAACCATGGTCCGTATTTGAAGTATATATCAAGGAAAAAGCATATAAAAAAAATAAAAAAGAACAACCGATAAAAATTTTAAGATTTATTTTTTTAAATCGAAATATATAGAATGCGATTCCTGCCAGTAGTATGACAGGTAAACCTTTGAGCGGGTTGGGAATCAACGGGAAAAATGCAAAAAATAAAAGTGCCCATTTGACTAGATTATGATTAAATTTATTAGAGGCCATCTACATGCACAGTTTACCATTGATTAAAAATACAAATTTCCGGGCATATTTATTGTGCAACACGCTTGAATAAATAATTATGATGACACTTTGAATAAAATATGAATTTTTAGGGGCATGGAAATAATTCTTCTAAGAATGTTTAGCTGAACCGGAGTGTTTTATAACATACTTTTTAACAGTGAAATAAACGATGATAAACAAAAAAAGATAAGTTATAATTTCATCTGAAAAAGGCATTCTGAAAATCAATATCCCCATTATAAATAAAATATAATCGTACATTTTGTTGTTCATTTTAAAATAAGCCAAAATATAATCGGCCATATATAGAATGAATGGAAGAAGCAAAATACCCAAATAAGAAAAATTCATATGCAACTCACCAAAGAGAGTTGTCACTAGTGAAGCGGAACCAAAATAATTGGCTGCTATTTTGGTAATACTTTCGGGCTTGGCATTCCAAATGGACCTGGGTATAAAAAATACAAACACTTTTAAGTA
>JALVDN010000405.1 GCA_027008965.1 Flavobacteriales bacterium
CGATAGGAGCCAAAATCATTTTTTGTCCTTGCCTTTCAAAAACAATGTATTTGACTTTATCGGGAAAAATTTCAAAAAAATCCTCACGTAATTTAATGAGCACTTTATTTTTTGTAGCCAGAAAATTCCCCTTAGAAAAAGCCAGTTTTTTATTTTCATCCGTATAAATAATGGTAGGCTGCCATTTTTCAAATAAAAAAGGTGTTCCGGTTACATTTTCTTTTTTAAACAAATTTTCACCATACTTGGATGAAGTCTTTAGAAAAAGCAATTCATTTGAATTGGTCACTTGGGAGTGGGTTAAAAAAAATAGAAAAAAAAACATAATGAAGAATATTCTTTTCATGGTGCTGAAGTTTTATTTTGAATTTTTAAATATACAATTATCGGGCCTAAAACAAAAAATCTGGCTTTCCGGCCGGATTTTATTATGTTCATTCCTCTTCCATAAAAGGATATCTGTAGTCTTTGGGAGGATTGAAAGTTTCCTTAATGGCCCGGGGAGAAAGCCATCTGATAAGGTTCCACATAGAACCGGCTTTATCATTAGTTCCCGAAGCTCTTGCACCGCCAAAGGGTTGCTGATTAACAATGGCTCCCGTAGGTTTATCATTGATATAGAAATTTCCTGCCGCATTTTCAAGTCTTTTAGTGGCATAATCAATCACATATCTGTCCTTGGCAAAAATAGCTCCGGTCAATCCATAAGGTGAAGTCTCATCTACCAAATCCAAAGATTCTTTCCATTTATCAGCATCATATACATAAATCGTTAATACCGGTCCGAAAATTTCCTCTTCCATGGTCACATAATGCGGATTGGTGGTCAGAATTACTGTGGGTTCAATAAAATATCCTTTGGAAGAATCATAACCTCCGCCCAAAATGATTTCCGCATCTTCATCTTTTTTGGCTTGCTCAATATAACCCGTGATTTTACTGAAAGCACTTTCGCTGATAACAGCTGTCATAAAATTGGTGAAATCATCGGGCGAGCCCATTTTAATACTCTTCACTTGTGCTTTGAAATGCTTTAAGGTTTCGTCCCATTTATCCGAAGGAATGTATGCCCGTGAAGCCGCCGAACATTTTTGTCCTTGATATTCAAAGGCTCCGCGCGTCAAAGCTGTGGCCACTTCCAATGGATCGGCCGATGAATGCATCCACACAAAATCCTTTCCACCGGTTTCACCCACAATCCTGGGATAAGTCTTATATTTTGAAATATTTTCTCCTATTTTTTTCCAGAGATATTGGAAAACAGTAGTGGAACCCGTGAAATGAAGTCCCGCAAAATCAGGATGATTCAAAACCACTTCCGTGATTCTTGAAGGACTTCCCGTCACCATATTGATCACGCCGTCGGGGAGCCCTGCTTCCTTCAATATTTCCATCAGAAAATAAGCCGAATACATTTGGTTGACAGAAGGTTTCCAAACCACTACATTGCCTGCCATCGCCGGCGCCGTGGGCAAATTTCCGGCAATAGAAGTGAAATTGAAAGGCGTAACCGCATAAACAAAGCCTTCCAAAGGCCTGTATTCCATTCTATTCCAAACGCCATCCACAGACTCGGGTTGTTCCTTATAAATTCTTTGCAAATA
>JALVDN010000406.1 GCA_027008965.1 Flavobacteriales bacterium
AGAAATTTACGGTGGCATGGATTTTGCACCGTATTTTATGAATCAAAGCGTCAAAATGTATTTTATAGGAATTCGCTTATAAGATATAAAGGCTTTGTTCTCATTTGAATTGCTAAAAAAACCGCCTCTACGGGCGGTTTTTTATTATGAACGAAATTTTATCTTATTCACTTTCTCCCGATTGAAGAGCGTCTTCCAGTTCTTTCATCATCTTATCGGCTTGTTCTTTTATTTCTTTTTCCAACTCTTTAAAAGATTCCGAATTTTTAAATAAGTCAAGGTTTTCTTCTTTCATCATGGATTCTTTGATATTGCCTTCTTTAAGAGGAAAAAACTTTCCGGCAATGCCCAAAATAACAGTGTCATCAAATGTATAGGTTGAAAAAATATAATAGTCCTTACGGACAAACATTTCGGACGCCGCCCCGAAAAGCCCTTCCACCAACCCCACAAAAACCTTTTCTATTTTGCTGTCGGCTTGTTCGTAGGCTTTGGCTTTCAGATATTCTTTGAAGTCTTCCTTTCCGGGATTGGTGAAAAATAAAAATAACAACAGGGCGCCTATAATGAGATAACCGCTTTTTTTCATAACATTTAAACTTTCATGTTATCATCAAAATTTTCCAAGTAATCGGCAAAACGTCTTACGAACAAGCCGCCGAGCATGCCGTCCACCACCCTATGGTCATAGGAATGTGTCAATATCATTTTTTGGCGTATGCCGATCATATCACCTTCAGGGGTTTCAATCACCGAAGGAACTTTTCTGATAACACCCAAAGACATGATGGCCACTTGCGGTTGGTTGATGATGGCACTTCCGGCCAAATTTCCAAAGGTTCCCATGTTGGTCACCGTGTAGGTTCCACCCACAATTTCATCGGGTTTGAGTTGATTATGCCGTGCCCTGTGGGCCAAATCGTTCACTTTTTTGGCCAATCCGGCAATGGTATATTGATCGGCATTTTTGATGACCGGAACAATGAGATTACCGTCGGGACGGGCTACAGCCATGCCGATGTTGATGTTTTTCTTTTTGATGATTTTATCGCCGTCTACTTGAACGTTTATCATCGGGTAGTCTTTGATGGTTTGTGCAAGGAAATATATGAACACCGGCATGAATGTGAGCTTTTCTCCTTCGCGCTTCAAAAATTCGTCTTTTACTTTGTTTCTCCAACGCACTATTTTGGTTACATCGGCTTCTACAAAACTTTGTACGTGAGGAGAAACTTGGACGGAATGAACCATATGTTGTGCAATGAGTTTTCGCATACGGTCCATTTCAATGATTTCATCACCGGGTTCAATGATGATTCCTTTGGTGGAAGGTGTGTATCCCGAAGCGGATTTAGCTTGCGGTTGTGGTATGTCGACAGGTGCGCTTGCTTGTTTGGTTTGGACTTTCTCTTCAACAACTTTTTCTCCGGTTTGGGCGGGTTGAGCTTGTTTTCTGCCTGATTTGATATAATTCAAAATATCATCTTTGGTGACGCGTCCGTTGCGGCCGGTTCCGGGTATGGCATCCAACTCTTCTTGTGAAATACCTTCTACTTTGGCAATATTACGCACAAGCGGGGAATAGAAACGTTCTTTGGTTGAA
>JALVDN010000407.1 GCA_027008965.1 Flavobacteriales bacterium
ACGAAATGCAAGATTTAGCCCGTTTTTCAGGACATCCGTTGCTTCCAAGGAAAAGTATTTTTCACGCACTGAATCATAAAGCAACCGCACGAAAAATGGCCGAAAAACTTCATAAAAATTATGAGGAATTAAACTTGATTGTTGCTCACATGGGCGGAGGAATATCAATCGGAGCACATAAACAAGGAAAAGTAATTGATGTGAATCAAGCATTGGATGGTGAAGGACCTTTCTCACCTCAACGGAGCGGAACATTGCCTTCGGGAGATTTGGTCCGACTGGCTTTTAGCGGAAAATTTAATCTTGAGGCCATGTTGAAAATGATCACCGGTCAGGGCGGACTCAAAGCGTATACTGGCACAGATGATGTGCGAAAAATTGAGTACAATCCGGAATGGAAAAAATATTTGGATGCAATGATTTATCAAATAGCCAAGTATATAGGCGAAATGGCAGTGGTTTTAAAGGGTAAAATTGACGGAATCATTCTCACCGGCGGACTGGCCCGCTCTAACTATGTGGTGGAAAAACTGAAAAGCTATATTTCTTTTTTGGGTCCGGTTTTTGTTTTTCCGGGTGAAAACGAAATGCAAGCCCTGGCTTATAACGGATATTTGGTTTGGCAAGGAAAAATTAAACCGAAAAAGTATGATTAGTTTTGCCGGGTAAGTAAAAATTCGGCATGTTTCACGGCTGATTCCGAAGGCGGTTTTCCTTCAATCATTTCGGCAATTTCTCTTATTCTTTCTTCTTGTGATAATTCTTTGATGTCTGAAACGACGCCTTCCTCGTCTTCGCGTTTAAATACTTTGAAATGTCTATCTCCTTTCACGGCCATTTGCGGCAGGTGGGTGATTACAATCACTTGCATATTTTCGGCCATAGACTTAACCAAATCGGCGGTTTTTTTGGCCACTTCGCCCGAGATACCCGCATCAATTTCATCCAATACCATTACAGGACGGTTTTTGTTTTGTGCCAACAACGATTTAAAAGCCAACATCAAACGCGATAGCTCTCCTCCGGAAGCCGTTTTTTCCACTTCGCCGAAATGTTCTCCTTTGTCGGCGGACATCAATAACTTCAATTTGTCTCGACCGAATTCATTGAATTCCGTGGTTTTCTCCAATTCCCATTTTAACCTCGTATTTTTCATTTCTAAGCCCGAGAGAATTTCCTCCAATTTGGCTGTGAATGACGGGATGTGTTTTTTTCTCGTTTCAAATAATCCATCTGCCAGTTTTTCCAATTCTGCTTTCTCTTCCGAAAGTTGATTTTGAAGTTCCTCTATCCGGCTTTCCATATCCTCTAATTCGGTTGTTTCTTTTTCCAATTGCTCTTTTACCGCCAAAAGTTCTTCAGGGGTTTGTACCCGGTGTTTGTTCATCAATGTAAAAAGCCTGTCCAATTGTTCTTCCAAATGACTTTTCTCTTCGGGATTCCACAACAAATATTCTTCTTTCAATCGATTTAAATCAAACATGGTTTCATTAAATTGGGTTGAGATGTTCTCCATGGATTCACGGAAAGGATCAAACCGGCTGTCAAAAGCACTCAATTCAGAAAGGGCTATTAAAATTTTTCTCAAATTTCCGGTTA
>JALVDN010000408.1 GCA_027008965.1 Flavobacteriales bacterium
CGGGTTGGTGTTAGGTTATTTTGGGGGATATCTTGGAGCGGGTAGTTTGTTGTTCATCGCATTTTTCCGAGAATCTCGTCATTTTCTCTCGGCAGTGAGCTGGTCAGGGATCAAGTCTGCGGCAAAGCGATACCGGCGATTTCCTCTTATTGCCAGTTGGTCGGCGCTCTTGAATCAAGGGGGATTGCAGGCCGCTCCCTTGTTGTTTGCCATGTTGTTCGGGGCTCAAATAGCGGGTTGGTTTGGCCTGGCGCAGCGTATTGCCGGGATTCCCATCACACTTATTGGGCGTTCGGTTTCACAGGTTTACCTGAGTGAAGCTTCGCGGCTTCGAAATGAAACCCCTTCTGCAATGTTGGGCTTGTTTTTACGAACAGTCAAAAAACTGTTCCTGTATGTGGGGATTCCCATGCTGTTAGCCGGGCTGTTGGCTCCGTGGGTTTTCGCATTCATTTTCGGTGAGGCGTGGCGAATTTCAGGATGGTATGTGGTGGCGATGTTGCCCATGTTTCTCGGACAAATTACTGTCTATCCTCTTTCGCCGACCTTGAACATTCTGGAACGTCAGGATCTGCAACTTGCCTGGGATGTGGCTCGCGTCTCCGCCGTGGTTGGCGTGATTCTGATATCATATTATGAATTTCATTTGACGAGTTTGTTAACATTGGCAATGTACAGCATCACGATGTTCGTCATGTATGGCGTTCGTTTTCTGATTATGTGGCAACAACTGCACCATCTGGCTCGATCTTCCTGATAAAAGAGGCGTTACATGAAGTGGAAACAATCACTTATGGGAGTCGTTTCCTGGGTATTCTCTTTTGAGACGATTTTTGTATTATATCTTTTTGCAGGGTTTTACAAGTCAGATCCCCGATTGGCTTTCATCCCTGTCGATTTAACGCTTTTCTTTTTTCTGTTCAGCCTGATTGTCGGGGCCTGGATTTTATGGAAAAAACGATTTCGGATGTCAGAAAACGTTCTGGTTACGGTGTTTCTAATGGGGCTTTTTTCTGGTTGGATGTTGATTAGCTTGCTTTGGGCGCCGAGGGCACAATACGGAATTACCAAGACAGTTCAGTTTGTGGCTTTGAATGGATGGGCCTTGGCAGGCGCTGCCATGGTTTTCGATGGGAACAAAGCCCGGCTCCGAAAATTTTACGTCCTTTTGATCTTCCTGGCCGTCGTGTTTTCTTTTGAGGCTTACCGTTTATATTTTCAAGAACTCAACTTCTTGGGAAAAAAAGTATTCGGATCGAACTATCAATCTCTTGGCAGGCTAATTGGATTGAGCTTTGTCGTTGCTACGGGCTTTTATCTGATTCGAAATACGGTATCATGGAAACGTTGGCTGTACGGTGGAATCGTGCTGTTTCTTTTCTTTGTGATGTTGTTTATTGGAGCTCGCGGGCCTTTCATTGCAACGATGGTGGCTTCTGGTTTTATCGTGCTGTTTTCAAAAGAGCTGTGGCAACGCAAGTTGGTTTGGGGGGTGGGTTTGGTGGTCATTTTCTTGGTAGGCTCATGGGCTTTGGGCCCAAGTATGCGGACAATTTATCGGGTCAATGTCGCCTTGGTTCATACTGTTGGATT
>JALVDN010000409.1 GCA_027008965.1 Flavobacteriales bacterium
AAACGACCATAAAATAATAAAATATCCTTCTCTATGCAGGGTAGTTTTAGGCATTAAAAATGATTTATCAATTTAAAATAAAAATAAATCACCAACACAAAAGAAACCGTAAAATAAAAACTGTCCAAGCGGTCTAAAATACCACCATGTCCGGGCATCAATTTTCCGGAGTCTTTTACACCGGCTTTTCTTTTAAGAAACGATTCGAACAAATCACCCAAGGTGCCCATGATAACAGTTACGGGGACCAAGTAAAACAACATCTTGTCGGATATTCCGGTCCACACTCCGAAAAACTTTGTTATCAACCATGCGGAAAAACCCAACATAATGCTTCCACCCACCACGCCTTCCCATGTTTTTTTGGGTGATATTGCGGGTGCCAACGGATGTTTGCCCAACAATTTTCCCGATACAAAAGCAAAAGTATCATACACCCATAACATGATAAAAATAATCAAAACCAAACGGGGAGAAAAGCCTGTCAAAACCAACGTGGCAAAAAAGGGAATGCCTACATACAACATTCCCTCTAAAGTTGTGACAAATTCTTTAAGATTTTTCAATAACCAAACCAAATAAACCGAAACAAAAATATAAAGCAAAATAAGCACCGTTGCTTTTTTCATATGGAAATAACCAAAAAAATATTCGGTGACAAACAAAATAGCCGGCCATTGAAAGATGCCGGCCAAAATGAATGATTTTTTACGTTTTATGTTTAATAAGTTGGATAATTCAAAAACAGAAATAAAATAAAAAATGGAGAAAAGAAAAAAAACACTGTATTTATAATATGCATTGTTAAATGCTCCTACAATGAGGCCGATATAAATCAAACCCGAAATAATTCTTTGAAACAATTCTTTATTCATGAAGTAGAATTAAATAAGCATTTTTTCTGTAAACATCCTCCGGATTTTCGTTGAAATGATTAAGTGTATGCACTTGTGGCGGAGGCGTATTCAGTTGTTTGAATCTTTGGTTAATGATAGCCATTCCTTCTTCCAAATCATTGACAAGTTGGGTGGGACGCGCTATAAAAACCACCGTTTTGGGAAAATCCGAAACCGAAAGACCGTCCGTATGAATACTGCTTATCATAATGCCTCCCATTTCTTTAATCAAATGTTCGGTGAAAGAAACAAAAATATCGCCGTCTTTCAAGTTGGATGTGTGCGGAAGTTCTTGAAGCAATGCATTTTTGACCGTTTCATCCGTATAAAAGAAACGTTCTTTCTCTTCTTCCATGAGAATGGCCTTGAGCAGAATTTGAATCTCCTTATCATTTTTGGCCAGCAAAAACTTACCACCGTTATTGGTGAAATTTCTAGCAAAAATTTCTATGGGAGCCATCAATGGATTTGCATCGGTTTCTCCTTGGTCAAAGGCCGGTTTTTTATGAAAAAATTTATCTAAAAAACCCATCACATATTATTTTGCCGGTGTGTCTTCTTTCGGTTTTTTCTCCTTCGATTCTTCTTCGGATTGGGCCTCTTTCTTTGTCACCTTTTCTTGAACGGTGTTTTGATTGCTTTCCTCCTTTTCGTTTTCTTTTTCATCCTTAAAAGGACGAGGGCCTAAAATTTCTT
>JALVDN010000410.1 GCA_027008965.1 Flavobacteriales bacterium
TGCAGCAAGACCACCATAAGTTTGACGACTACACAGTGCTGGACACGGTGATTATGGGCAACAAGGAATTGTATGACATCATGAAGGAAATGGATGCCTTGTATGCCAAAGAAGATTTTTCGGACAAAGATGCGGAACGGGTTGGAGAACTGCAAGTTCGTTTTGAAGAAATGGGCGGATGGAATGCCGAAGCCGATGCGGCAGCCTTATTGTCCAACCTGGGCGTACCGGAAGAATTGCATCACAAAATGATGAAAGATTTGGAGCCGAAGATGAAGGTCAGGGTTTTACTGGCGCAAGCGCTTTTCGGCAATCCGGATGTGTTAATTTTGGACGAGCCTACCAACGATTTGGACTTTGAAACGGTGGCTTGGTTGGAAGATTTTTTGGCCAATTATGACAATACGGTGATTGTGGTTTCACACGACCGTCACTTTCTGGACGCCGTATGTACGCATATTGTGGATATTGACTACGGAAAGCTGAATTTTTATACCGGAAATTATTCGTTCTGGTATGAAGCCAGTCAATTGGCGGCTCGTCAAAGGGCGCAGCAAAATAAAAAGATGGAAGAAAAACGAAAAGAATTAGAGGAATTCATCCGGCGTTTTTCGGCCAATGTGGCCAAATCCAAACAGGCAACAGCACGAAAGAAAATGCTTGAAAAACTGAAAGCGGAAGATATCCGCCCTTCAAGCCGAAGATATCCGGGTATCATTTTTGAACAAGAACGTGAGGCGGGCGACCAAATTTTTGAATGTGAAAACTTGAGCAAATCGCAAGAAGGAGATTTATTGTTTTCCAAAGCGGAATTCATTTTGAAAAAAGGGGACAAAGTTTTATTGTTATCTAAAGATTCGCGAGCTACTACCGCCTTTTATGAAATCATCAATGAGCGTTTGGAACCCGATACGGGAACTTTTCGCTGGGGCGTGACTACCATCCGGGCCTATTTGCCTTATGATTTGAATCCTTATTTTCAAGAGGATTTGACTTTGGTGGATTGGCTTCGACAGTATGCCAAAACGCAAGAAGACAGGGAAGAAGTGAACCTGCGCGGTTTTTTGGGAAAAATGTTGTTTAGCGGTGAGGAAGCTTTGAAATCGGTGAAGGTTTTATCGGGAGGGGAGAGGATTAGAGCCATGTTGTCGAGAATGATGTTGCAACGCGCCAATGTGTTGATGTTGGATGAACCCACCAACCACCTGGATTTGGAAAGCATTCAAGCTTTGAACAATGCTTTGAAACGCTACAAAGGAACGGTGATTTTCACCACGCGCGACCACGAATTTGCACAAACAGTGGCCAATAGAATCATTGAAATTACACCCGGCGGAACCATCGATCGTTTGATGACGTTTGATGAATATATGAACGACCCCAAAGTGAAAGAACTTCGGGAAAAATATTATGGAGTCCATGCCAAATAAATTGAAGGAACTTACGGAAGATTTGTTCAGTCTGTTTGCCGAAACCGAAGTGCGCTACAGGGATTTGGATACGTTCAAGCATGTGAACAATTCTGTATATCTTTCCTACATGGAATTCGGGCGGTTGAAATATATGCACCGGTTTTTGGAGGGGATGAT
>JALVDN010000411.1 GCA_027008965.1 Flavobacteriales bacterium
CGTATAATTTATGAACGGTTTTAAAAAGTCCGTCCACCACCTTTTCAAGCGGAAAATAAGGCTTGAGTTTTTCCTCATCCAGATCCAATTTTTTTTGTTTGAGTTTTTCGGAATAATAAGCCTTGTCCCACGGCATAAATTTTTCAATACCATCTGATCCGGCCATGCTTTTCAATGCTTTTAATTCTTTTTCGCCGACAGGATGCGCATAACTTTCCAATGCATCCAAAAAGCTTATCACCCGCTCCGGCGTTTCGGCCATCCGTTCTTCCAAAACAAAATCCGCATATGAGTCATACCCCAATAATTCGGCTTTTTTTCTACGCAATTCCACCATTTCCAAAATCACCGGCACATTGTCATATTCATCTCCGTGAAAACCGCGGGTCATATATAATTTATAGAGTTTTTCCCGTAGTTGACGATTCTCGGCATATTTCATAAACGGTCCGTATGACGGATATTGAAGCGTGAAAATCCAACCTTGTTTATCCCGTTTACGTGCTTCTTCTTCGGCGGCTTTCACCACATTTTCAGGAAGCCCTTTCAAATCCTTCCGGTCCGTGATATGAAGCGTATACTCATTGGTATCGTGCAACAAATTTTTTGAAAACTTCAACGAAAGTTCCGATAAACGTTTATCAATTTTTTTAAATTCCTCCTTTTGCTCCGGAGACAAAAGCGCTCCGCTTCGCACAAAACTTTTATAAGTCCGGTCAAGCAATGTTTTTTGTTCTTCGGTCAACCGGCTCATATCCACATGCTCTTTCACATAACGCACACGCTCAAAGAGCTTTTCATCTTGCTTGATTTCATTGTTGAATTCCGAAAGTCGTGGAAAAATCTCTTGAGCTACCTGTTGAATGGCCTCATTGGTCTCCGCTGAATTCAAATTGGATAAAAGACGCGACAATATCTGCAACCTCAATCCGGCATAGTCCAAAGCCTCCACCGTATTTTCAAAAGTGGCCTCCTGCGGATTATTTTTGATTCGTTCTATCTCATCTTTGGCTTCCTTCATCGCCAACTCAATAGCCGACTTGAAATGTCCGGGCTCTATCTTTGAAAAAGGAATACTTTCATAAGGCGTATTGAATTTTTCCGCCAACAAAGGATTTTCGGTTTTTTCAGTCATGGTTTTATCCTGGTTTTTATCAGTATTCATCTCACATTGAATAAACAAAATCACAAACCACAAAAATGAGAAAAAATACTTCATGCTACAACTTTTTGAAAAATGTGAAAGTGTAGTAAAAATACACAAAATTTTACATTAACACTATTTTCTTTTTTGGGGCGCCCAGTGGCGTGCTCCGCTTAAATCTTGCTCGCACCGCTCCGGTTTTTGCAAAAGCACGGCTGCGGGGTCTTGTCGTCTCCGCTCCAAGCCTCCTCGCCGTGGCAAAAACACGGGCGTTGCTTCGCAAGGATAACGCTGCGCCCGCCGGCGCAATAGAAATACTTTTTCAAAACCAAAACCCGGTGCAATAAAAAACCTCCCCTTGCGAGGAGGTTTTTTCCGGGCTATAAAGGACTCTTCCGGATTAGAAACTGAAACGCAATCCGGCTTGTATTTGCCATCTTGAA
>JALVDN010000412.1 GCA_027008965.1 Flavobacteriales bacterium
GAGATTTTTATTACAAACATATAGCAAAAAAAAAATACGAGTCAAGTAAACACAAGTTAAATTTTATTCAATGCTTTCTTTATTTTATGTTAAAATGCGATTACTACTTATCTTTCAATAGTAAAGCTAAAATTTTAACCACTAAACCAAGGAATTAGTAACGCTTTAAAACGGTTTTGTTTATGTATTGAATATATTTTGACTATAATTAAAAATTAAATTAACATATTGTTATTTTATTATTAACTTTATTTAACACTCAATCACATAAACTTTCCTGTGATTTTACGATGATTATGAAAACTTTGCCTTCGCAAGGATACCACTGCGCCCGCCGGCGCATAAAAACAATTTACTTTCCACTAAATTGCCAATATGAACCATCCTAAAATAAAAAAGCCGGGTTATGCCCGGCTTTTACATAACAAATAAAACACTTCTACCTCAAATGAATGGTTCTCGTTCGGCCGTTAGGCAAAGTCAATAAGGCCTCATTATCACAATCACCGTTTCCAAAGTCTAAAATGAATGTATGTCCGTTCTTCACAATTTCCATCGTTCCGCTTACATACCACCTGCAATCAAATTCTTTTCTGAGCGGTTGTGTGATCTGCACATCATATTGATTTCCGTTAAAACGTGTGGTAGACCAATTCCCGGTAATCAACCAAACATTATCATGCGGATTTCCAGTGGCAAAACCTTCAACAAATTCCCTGATTCTCGTACCTTCCGTATGCATCATTGCACCATTGGGACGTGTTACGGTCAAATCAAACAAAATTTCCGCCTCAGGGTGGTTTTGTGCATTTCTGCGCACCCGGATCCGTTCAAATCCACCGTCCACATCAACATTATTCACCGAAAAATCATCTGAAAAACTCACATACAAATGTCTTTCATGTGCTTGCCGGTCACGAATTCTAACAATCTCTACAGTTCCTGTGTAAACTCTCCCATTGGGCATTTGACATCCTGCCGGATCAAATTGCCATGTCACCGACAATGTATCTCCATGTAACACCCGCGTTACTGTCACACATGAAGGCAAGAAACTTGCTTGAGATGATCGCGATACCGTTTCATCAAAATAGCTATCCACCAAATTGATTACTTCATCGGTGGTGGATTCTGCAACAATCAAATCCACAGTTTCATCTTCCGACAAATCAACCGGAGAAACTTGGTTTTTCTTACATGATTGAATCACAATCATCAAAAAACCTGTTGTTAATAATAGCCATAAATTTTTCCTCATAATAATTTTTTTAAGTTTTCTTATTGATTTGATGTGAAGAAATCATAAAGGTTTAATCCGGGAACATATTTTCTAAAAAGAATAAAATCCATCATAAAAAAGCCGTCCGGAAACGAACGGCTTTCCAATGGAAAACAACAGCGAATCCTAATTACTGCGCTTCCCCAACAGCAAAAATTCTTGAATTTTCACTTCGGTCACATAACGTTTTTCATGATCTTGCGTTTCATACTGACGGTGAGTCAATTTTCCTTCCACTGCCATTTCCGTTCCTTTTTGTACTAATTTTTCTATCAGTTCGGCTGTTTTACCCCAAGCTACCA
>JALVDN010000413.1 GCA_027008965.1 Flavobacteriales bacterium
AGCTCGAACAGATGGATAAAGCCTTAAAAAGACTGAATAAAAACCACAGATATATCAAATTGGATTTACGCTATAACGGACAGGTTATCTGTCAAAAAAATTAACCGCCATGGAAGAAAATAAAAACACACATTTTGAAAACAACAATTCCGTGAATAATCCGGTGGAAGTTTCAACGGATGAAATCATTGTGGCTTTGGATGTAGGCTCAACCAAAGTGATAGCCGTTGCAGGATTTTTAAACCGGAACGCCAAAGTGGAAGTTTTGGATTATGCCCACTTGTATAATGTGGGTGTTTTGCAGGGCGAAATTTTCAACTTATTGAAAACCACCGATACTATCCGCCATGTCAAAGAAGAATTGGAGATGAAATTGGGCAAAAAAATCCGGAAAGTCATCACCGGCATTTCGGGCAAACATATCCGGACCGAACACATATCCGAGAAATTAATTTTGAAAGACTCCGAAGACATGGTAGATACCCATCATTTGGAGCAACTCAAAAAACGTGTCAAAGAATCTGTCAACCTGAAAGAACACGAAGACATTCTTGAAATTATTCCTCAAACTTTCAGAGTGGATGACTATCCCGAAGTAAACGACCCGGTTGGAATTGTTGGAAAAAGGCTGGAAGGAAAATTTATGGTTGTCATTGGAGACATCAAAAAAATAAGTTTGCTTCAGAAAAGTATTACGGATGCCGGTTTGGAAGTGGAAGATATCAGATTGCAACCTGTGGCATCGGCCGAATCCGTTTTAACGACCGAACAAAAAGAAGCGGGAGTTCTATTGGTTGATATAGGTGGCGGAACATCCGATCTGATCATTGTAAAAAACAATATCATTAGAAACATAGGTATTATAGCACATGGCGGTGATGCGGTAACGGCGGAAATCAGATCACAATTGGACTTATTGCCCAAAGAAGCCGAATATATCAAAATCAAAGCGGGGTCGGCTTTTGCCCCTTCCATCCAAGAAAATGATTATGTGGAAATACGCTTGGGATGGATGAATAAAGTGAAGAAAATAAAAATTAAAACACTTGCGCATATCATTCAATCCAAAACCGAACAACTAACCTCACAAATTGATGAGTTTATCAAACAATATTATAAAAATCAACCCGGCGAAAAACTAATGGCCGGTGTAATGCTCACAGGCGGCGGCTCGGCCATGAGACACATGGTTCAGTTGGTGACTTACAAATTATCCATGGATACACACCACGGACTGCCGGCGCAATATGTTTCATCCAACGGAAAAGGAAAAGAACTTATTCATTACAAGTATTCAACGGTTTTAGGATTGTTAAAAATCGGCCTTGAAAAATGGCAAAACAAAAAAGAATCTCCAAACTATGTAATGGAAAATGACGGCGCACCACTGACCCAGGATGACATTATGAAAAATGTTGTAGAATCTATAAATACTCAAGAAACGGATCCGGATTTGGTCAGTCCGGAACAAGAAACTACTGAAGATGAAAAAAAATTAGGCAGTAGAAACCTTGTCACAAAGGTGAATGATTTCCTCACAAGAATTTTTAAAGAATAAAAACAATCATCATGGATATAGA
>JALVDN010000414.1 GCA_027008965.1 Flavobacteriales bacterium
CGCCTTGCATCATTTGGGCGAAATCACGGGCGAAATCACTACCGATGACTTGCTGGACCACATTTTCAGGAATTTTTGTATCGGAAAGTAAAAAAACCAAGCTGTTATACTGAAAACCCGTAATTTTACGTTAATCCATAACCAAATCTTCCGGGTGTGATAAAATGGTATTTTTTAGTGTTTTTTTTATTGTTTACGGCCGGGATATCTTTTGCCCAAAACGATACTTTATACTTCATACCTACCACTAAAAATATCCGGATAGACACTTCCGTTGTGAAATTCCATTCTTTTTCGGTTTATCCTTATCATTTTTCCGTTAGCGATACATCCGGAAAGGTGTATCCCGATACCTTGTACCGGGTGGATTTTGTCAAGGCTTTGCTGTATTGGAAAGATAGCATCAAAGAACCTTTTGAAGTGCAAGTGCGGTTTTATCAATATCCCCGGCAATGGGTGGATACCATTCCGCATTTTGAAGTTTTCCAATCCGGGAAAAACCTGCCCCCCCTTCCGTCTACGGACCGCCGGCCTGCCGCTACGGTTTTTGACGTCTTGAATGTAGACGGTTTTTTTGAGCGGGGTATTTCGGGCGGAAACCATCAGGATGTGACAGGACCTTCGCGTTTGGATTTGAAAATGGACGGCAAACTGGCTCCCGATATTTTCATCAAAGCCCGCATCAGTGATGATAACCTGCCCGATGCCTATCAAGGTGTCACCACAAGTTTCAAGGAAGCCAACCGTATTTTTTTGGAAATCAACGGACCGGGCTGGACAGTGGAAGGAGGTGACAAAACTTGGCATTTTGATCATTCACTCCTGCCCATTAGACGTGAAAACAAAGGAATAGGCATCAAATGGCACCGGGAAGATATAAAAGTGAATAGCAACATAGCCATTGCCAAAGGCAAATTTCATTCGGTGAAATTTATTCTGCGGTCAGGCAATTACGGACCATTCCGGCTCACCGGGCCGGAAGGTGAATTGTATATTTTCATAGTTCCCCGAAGCGAGAAAGTTTATCTCAACGGAAAATTACTCAAACGCGGTGAAGATGCCGACTATATCATGGATTACGGTAAGGCCGAAATCAAATTAAATCCCACTCTGTCCATCAAAGATTATGACCGGTTATGGGTGGAATTTCTCTATGCCAATCAACACTATCAACGTTGGAGTTCTTTCCATTCCGTTGCACAAAACATCAACTCGAAACATCACCTGAATTTTTTCTTTTTCAACGAAACCGACATCAAAACCCGTCCGCTTTTATTTTCTCCCGACAGTATGTCCATCCACTTGTTAAGCCAAAATCCCTCAGGAGAAGTCCAAACGGTTTTAGCGCAAGAAACATCCTGGGACGACACCAAAATTCTCTATCAAAAAATCATTTCGGGAAGTGATTTCCATTTTGAATATGTACCCACAGAACCCGTTTCCAACACCACTTTGTATGATGTAAAATTCGAATATGTGGGAAAAGGAAATGGCATGTATATCATTGATAAATATCTGGCCGAAGGAAGGGTTATGAAATACGTTGGCCCGGGTAACGGTGATTATTCACATTATATCC
>JALVDN010000415.1 GCA_027008965.1 Flavobacteriales bacterium
TATGCGAATGGGTTTGGTTATGAAATCATCACCTCCGGCTTCAAATCCTGCAATTTCGGTTTCTTCATCATCACGGGCGGTGAGAAAAATAATCAAAGTGTCTTGCAGGTCTTTTTTCTTTCTCATCTTCCGGCAGGTTTCCAATCCGTTCATTTTGGGCATCATCACATCGAGCAGAATCACATCGGGTAGCATGTGCATGGCCAGTTTAACGGCTTTTTGTCCGTTCTTGGCTGTGAGTACGTGAAACCCTTTTTGTTCAAAATTAAATTTCAGAAACTCCAAGATGTCGGGTTCATCATCCACAATCAGGATTTTATACGGACGATTTTTTTTCATATTTTATGGGAGTGCTTCCAAGTCTTTTTTGATTTGTCTTCGTAGATCTTCCGGATGATTGAATTTAATTTCATCGCGGAGAAAATCGGTGATATAAAATTTCAGCTTTTTTCCGTATAAATCACCTTTAAAATCCGGGAAATGGATTTCAACTTGCTCGGTTGCATCCCGGAAAGTGGGCCGTTTCCCGGTGTTTAACAAGCCTTTGTAAATATTGAAATGGATGCTGGAATAACCTAAATAAACACCTGCCGGAGGAAGGAATTTGTGGGAATGCACCCGGAGGTTAGCCGTTGGAAAACCCAATTGTCTTCCGCGTTTGTCTCCATGAACCACTTCGCCTTGCAAGAAATAATCATATCCCAAAAAATCATTGGCTTGCGGGATGTTTTTACGGGCGATCAATTGTCTGATTAAACTGGAGCTTACAATCCTGTTTTTATAAACATAAGGCTTCACACGGACCATTTCCATGTTCAATGTTCCGGCTATATCACGTATGGTTTGATCATCTCGCAAAAAATCACTACCAAAGGCATGATCATGGCCCAGAACCAACAATTCTACCCGGTATTTATCTTTCAGATATTTTAAAAATTCCCGTCCGGTCATCCGGGCGAATGAATCGGTGAAGTCATGTTTAATGATATGGTGAAGCGGATATCTGGAGAGCAATTCTATTTTTTCATCGCCGGGGGTGAGCAATCGGGGGGCTTTGCCGGGAGATAATACATAAGCGGGATGGGGCGTGAAGGTCAACACTTGCGGTTCAAGTTTTCTAAGCCTTGCCTCTTCCATTAATCTTGAAATTAAATAATCATGTCCGCGATGCACACCGTCAAAAACGCCTACGCTGATGGCGGACGGCACCTCTATTTTGGTATTTTGATCTACTAACAAAGGCATGATATTTATTTTTTCAACACAATACTGTCTCCGGGTTGAAGTTGAAGTTTATCGGTCATTCCGGCTTTAACTTCAAGCACGTATTTGGCGGGTTTTCCCGAACCTAATGTGGTTTCATCCAATGGATGTGCATTTTTGACGATACTTGCAATCCGGTTTCCGGCATCTATAAAAATGATATCCAAAGGGATAAAAGTGTTTTTCATATAAAAATAGCGCAGTTCTTCACCGGGAAAAACAAAATACATACTTTGATTATCATTCATTTGTTTTCGATACATCAGTCCGGTTTCCCGTTTATAAGGCGTGTCGGCCACCTCGGTCTCAAAGGT
>JALVDN010000416.1 GCA_027008965.1 Flavobacteriales bacterium
ACATGCAGTTAAGATACCTGCTATTAATAGCGTGAAGAACATGATTTTTGAAATGGTTTTCATAGTATTATGATTTTAAGGTTAATGTTGATGTTTGTTGAATATTAAATTGTTATAAACTATTAGTATGTGTTTGGATTATTTCCCCCTTTGGAGGCAGTCTCATTTGTGGTGAAAAAGCTTTTTAAATGACAGGTAGGAGATCGTCCCATCCCTATAAAAAGCGCCATGGTTAAAATAATTATATGTTTCATGCAATATTGAAATTTGTATAAACAAGTTACAATGAAAGAGCAGAAATGATATCACCTTATGGGGTGATTTTTTGTTGGGTTTAGGGGTGAAATTTAACCGGTTAAGGGGTGATTTTTTTAAAACAAGGACTTGTAGATGTCAAAAATAGTCTTAAAAGAAATGAAAATTTTTGTGGTTTATCATTTTATTTTTTATGAAATAAAAAAAGGAAAGTCAATTGAGACTTCCCTTTTTAAACTGATATTTTATTTTTGAATCACTCGGGATCAATGCCCAAATATTCGCAAACTGCATAGTAATTGTTTATGTTAACACCGGCATTTTCCAATTCATCTAACATTTTCATCCGGTTAGCCTCCTTGCTTGAAGTGGTGTTGGTGGATTCTATGATGATTATCTTGACTTTTGTAATATCTCCCGCCGAAATTGAATAACTGGTTCCATTCCAGTTATAAAACTGAAGGTAGTGTATTCCTACTGTAGAATAAACTCTTGTGATATAATATCCACCATAACCGGGGCCGGGCGCAGCATAATAAAAACCACTTTGTTTATAATAAGTAAGAATAACATCATTGTCCAAAACATCTTGTGTGATGGCATTTAGATTAAAGGTGAAAACAGAACCACTCATTGTTGTTGTATTAAAAACATAGGTTCGAACATTGGCATTACCGTCTGTGCCGTCCATCCCGTCCTGACCGTCTTTTCCGGGAGGGCCGGCGGGTCCTTTGCATGCGGTTAAAATACTTGCGATTAAAAGCGTGAAGAACATGATTTTTGAAATGGTTTTCATAGTAATATGATTTTGAGGTTAGGTTTATACTTTTGGTATCATTCTTTAAGGAAAGTATTCATTTTTAAAAAACCACCTGCCGGCTTTTTTCCGGCAAGCGGTTTTAAATGAAGGACCCGGAGCAATTATTTTTTGAAGACAACAAAATTGAACGATCTGTTAAATCTGGTACCATCGTCATTAAATATATCAACATAAAAATAACCATTTCTAATATCCACGTTTGCAATTCGGGCGATAGTACTAGTGTAGCTATTATAGGGAGTTACAATTACCATATAATCGGAATGATTTATCCCGGTTAATGTTATTTTATATTTTCCGGTGGATATTTGCTGTACAGTCCATCCACTTGAACTTCTTGGTGTAACTTTATTGCCTGAGCTATTAACAGTTCCATACACATAAGCTTTCATATCGGCTGAACCTGAAACGGTGGTTTGTATTTCACCTTTTGTGAAAATGGTTCCGTTATCATGTAATTGAAAAACCGTGTTGCTTCCGTTTCTAGCTTCAATAAATTGG
>JALVDN010000417.1 GCA_027008965.1 Flavobacteriales bacterium
CATCTTTTTGTAAAGGCCCCTTTCTTCGGGCAAATATCCGATTTTATAGATGTGATCTTCACGGAGTTTTTCGCCATTAATTTCTATATATCCTTCATCGGGAGCGATGATTTGATTGATGATGCGAATGAAAGTGGTTTTTCCGGCACCGTTGGGGCCGAGTAATCCGAAAATATTTTGTTTGAAAATTTGAAGTGAGACTTTTTTAAGGGCCTGATGATTTTCAAAACGTTTGGTGATATCATTGGCTCGTAGAACCGGTTGTGTGTTCATGTTTATTTTCTTGAATTTCATGCAAATATAAAAAAACCCGCCTTATGACGGGTTTTTTATGGTATCTTTAAGTGTGTTTGAATTTTTAAACTATCGTTCGTGATAAAATTTTATTTTATTGCCCACTTGAGGATTGATCCACTCATATATAAATTCGCTGTCTTCCAGTTTAACAATATCAAAAGTTGTATCAAAGCTACCGTTTGAATGTACAATTCTGATTTTAGAGTCGTTGTCTTTTAATTCCCAAGTGCCGGAAGTTAGAAGTTGTTGATTGGCATCATATCTTTCATAAGTGCCGTCGGATTTAAATTTTACAATGTGATTTATTTGATATGTATTTGTTAGGTTTCCTGCGGCATCATAATATTCTTCTTTGGTGTAGTTCCAGTCACCATCTGTTAAAATTTCCTCTGCAGAAGGGCCGGAGTTTTTCTTTTTCTTTTTACACGATTGTGTGGCCGGAATGACGGCTAATGCAAGTAGTAAGATGACTAATTTTTTCATAGTTTGTATTTTTTTTAAGGTTGTTATGTAATGAAAGTAACAATAAGTATGCCAAATAAGTTAATTTAACAAAAAAACCGCCTTTTTTGGCGGTATTTTAATCGTTTTGTTTCTTACTGTGTTATCTTTCCATGTAAATAACTTCTTTACCTCCATTACTAAATGGTCGTGAAATGATGAATTCATTCATTTCTAATTTATCAATATCATAAACATCGTTGTCAATTTCTATTTGTGTATCATTGTTGAGCAATGACCAATTTCCGGATGAAATCAAATTACCGGAAGTATCATATACTTCAAAAACATTGTTCGTTTTAAAAATGAATTTAAAATTAAGTTGCGAGTTTTGGGTTAAATTGCCTTGAGCGTCATATTCTTTGAGGTAAGTCAAGGTCCAATCTTCTTTGGTGAGAATTTCCTTGGCAGAAAGTGATTCTTCTTTTTTCTTTTTACACGACTGTGTTGCCGGAATGATGGCTAATGCGAGCAGTAGAATGACTAATTTTTTCATGGTTTGTATTTTTTTAAGGTTGTTATGTAATGAAAGTATCAATAAGTATGCCAAAAAAGTTAATTTAACAAAAAAACCGCCAAAAAAAAGGCGGTTTTTTGTTTTGTTTCGTATTGTGTTATCCGGTTTATCTTTCTAAATATAATACCTCTTTCCCCGATCCATAAGGATGAGAGATAGTAAACTCATCATTCGTTAATTTATCAATGTCCAGGGTTACATCAATTCCACCACCATGTTCCATGATGCGTATTTTGGAATCATCATCCAAAAGTTC
>JALVDN010000418.1 GCA_027008965.1 Flavobacteriales bacterium
ATGTTTACAAAGGCATGACCGCCACCGCCGTCGGATTCTACGGTCCGCAAGGGAGGGTTTTACGTTTACCTTTGGCCATGCCCGATATGAACAAAAAAATGGATTCTTTTGATTACAACGGGATTCGCATCACCAACTTTGAAATGGAAACCGCCGCTATCTACGGCCTTTCTAAACTTTTGGGACATCATGCCTGTTCCATGAATGCCATCATAGCCAACCGGGCTAGTTTGACGTTTACCAAAGACCCTTATAAAGTTATTGACGAATTGATTGAATATGTTTTGAATCAATTACTAAAACTCTAAAATTTCTGCTATGAAATGGATTCCCACTGATGCATTCATTCATCAAACCAATCTCTATAAAAGCATGTCCCGCAAGGGATGTGATGGTTATGAAGATTTCTACAAATGGAGCATTGAAAATCGCCCGGATTTTTGGGAATTTACGCTTAAAAATCTGAATATACATCTCAAAAAACCCTATGAAACCGTTTTGGATTTGAGTGAAGGGGTGGAAAAACCCTATTGGCTACGTGGTGCAAGGATGAATATTGTGGACTCGTGTTTCCAAGCACCACCGGAAAAAACGGCTATCGTCTATGCTTCGGAAGAAGATGAAACCTTGAAAAAAATTTCTTATGCCGAACTGGAAGAACGGACGGACCGGATTCTGTCTGCTTTATACAAGCAAGGCTTGAAAGCCGGAGATTATATCGGTATTGACATGCCCATGAATTGGCAATCGGTGGCCATTTTTTTGGCGGCCATCAAAGGCGGTATGCCGGTTATCACCGTAGCCGACAGTTTTTCACCCGAACAAATCAAAGTTAGATTTGAAATTGCACCGCCCAAATTGGTTTTTACAACCCGATTTATAAGGCGTGGAGGTAAAAAAATTCCCCTCTACGAAAAAATCAAAAAAGCCGGTGCGCCCTCAACCGTTGTGCTAGAAACAGATGATACGGAACTACGAGAAGGCGACATTACTTGGGAAGATTTTTTAAAGAATGCGCCGCAACAAAAACATGCTTCGCATGAAGCAAAACCCATGGACGACATCATCGTGCTTTTTTCCTCGGGCACCACAGGAACCCCGAAAGCCATTCCTTGGAACCATACCACAGCCATCAAATCCGCATCCGATGCCTTCTATCATCATGACGTGCAACCCGGTGATATAGTGGCTTGGCCCACCAATTTGGGTTGGATGATGGGACCTTGGCTGATATTTGCAAGCTTAATCAACCGGGCAACCATAGCTCTTTTTGACGGCATTCCCACCGGAGAAGCATTCGGCCGTTTTGTGGAAAAAGCCCGCGTGAATATGTTGGGATTGGTACCAAGCATCGTAAGGGCATGGCGCAAGCGGGGAACATTTCAGCAATTCGATTGGTCGGCCATAAAATGCTTCAGTTCCACCGGCGAAACCTCCCATCCCGACGATATGTCCTGGCTGATGCAACTGCCCGGCGGACGACCCGTGATAGAATATTGCGGCGGCACCGAAATTGGTGGCGGATATGTCACCTCCACCTTGATACAACCCAACTATCCTTCCACC
>JALVDN010000419.1 GCA_027008965.1 Flavobacteriales bacterium
GTTCGGCCAATATCACGGTCAATCGTTTAAGAGCCAACGAATATTTTCACAATTATCCCGGCGACCCCGACATAGTGGATGACAACACTAATTTTACAGTAATTGACAAAAACCCCGAAATAGAATACGGTATTGCCTATGCCACCGGTACAAACGGACAACTACGTAAACCCATCATCATCACCGATGGATATGATCCCGGGGATGAAAGGAAGCCTACACATATTTATAGGGATTTTAGAAACCTTATTGATTTACTAAGAAATAATGGATATGATGTCATCATTGCCAATTTTCCACGTTATCTGATCGGTCAAAAACGCGAAAGTTTTATCATCAAACATCACAATGGGGGGCCGGATGTGAATGATGTGGTCTATTTTTATGTGGATTACTATCGAGAAGGCGGTGACGATTACATAGAAAGAAATGCCAAGGCTTTGGAAGCATTAATCCGTCATCTTAATGCCGAGTTAGCCGCCAACGGTAGTCAAGAACAACTGGTGGTGATAGGTCCCAGCATGGGAGGATTAATCACCCGTTATGCTTTGGCCGAGATGGAACAAAACGGGGAGAATCACAATACCCGTTTGTGGGTTGCTTTTGATGCCCCTTTTCAAGGCGCAAATATTCCTGCGGCTTATCAATTTGCGTTAAAATATTATAATACATATTCCAATCAATTTATTAGATTCACTCCAGGACTAAATGATACTTTAAGGGATGATTTTGGTATTTATGACGGCCTTAGAAATTTATATCGTCCTGCACCTCAACAAATGTTAGTTGATCATTTACGCTCAGTATCTAATAATGTGATGCGTGGTGGTTCACCCCATTTCCGAAGTCGTTTTATGCAAAACCTTAATGCAATGGGATATCCGCATTTGTGTAGAAAAGTGGCTTTAATAAACGGAAGTTTCACCGGCCATACCTATGCCTCACCGGCTTCATCTATTGTGGATGTACAAATATACCTTGATTTAATAATTACTTCAGCTCTTTTTGAATTAAATCTAAATTTTTCAGGTACTTCTGGTACGAATGAAGCACTTCATGTGTATCTACCAAGAGCTATTAGAGCATATACAGGTTTTGGAAATGCGCATAAATTTATTTATTCAGAGGGAGCCAAAGGAAGTGTGGATGTATCTCCCGGAAGTTACTATGCTCTCCCTATTACCAATAATTCAGGTGATCCATTAACTCCGGATAATTTTACTCCATTTAGTATTGCCTATACGGGATTCAATTATCATTTCCATTTGACTATTAATAGTCCTTTTTTCTCCTTTATACCCACTAAAAGCGCCTTGGATTTCCAAGGTAATCCTAGGCTGAATGAAGATTTATGCGCCAACTATGGCGATTTGGTGCTGACTAATCATACGCCTTTTGATTCATATTATGCACCCACTGAAAACCAAGCCCATATTTCGCTTGACAGTGAAGCGATAACCTGGCTCATGGAAGAGATAAACGGTAATCCGCAACCACCTCAACCACAAAATTGCGATGTACAGTTAATTTTAACAGGTCCTCGTCAACTCTGTCCGGGAGATCAAGGTGTTTATCAAACCAATATACCCGTAACTTGGACTGTTACCAACTTAAACATTATAAGTCAAACACCTACTCAATTGGTAGTAGAAAAAACCAATCCTGTAAACCTATCGGAAGTTCATGCTGTTTCTTCCAACGGACAAGTTCAAAGTCTGACCGTATATTGTCATCCGGTGATAGATACGGATGTGATGGATCATACCGTACATTTGGTATCGGGCGATAATAGTATTTCATTAAATGATCAAAATATCACCGATGTAATCTGGGAACAAACCCATGGAAATGCCTCCATGACTTTTGCCGATGCAAGCGAAGCCCGTTTTGTGGGAGGTGATTATTACGGTACTGTAACCGTGACCAACAACAAAGGCTCCACCACCAAAGTGTTTTTCGGTCCCGATCCCGACCAATGTTATATCATTAAAAAAGTGGGCGAGGATAAATTTCAAGTGATAGACCGTTGTAGTGGTTATACGGTCATTGCCACCATGCCACTCAAAGAGATTTATGATGAAATGGGTACCAAACTGGGAGATGTGCCGGTGGTAAATGATAAACTGGATGTTAGTCAAAGCGGCAACAGCGGTGACATTCGTATTATCCGGGTGAATGTAAACGGAGAAACCGTAACTAAACGTTTTATCAAAGATTAATTAATTGCATAATTTTTGTATTAAACTTAACCAATAAAACCTCAAAAAAATGAAAGCAATATCCAAAATTCTATTTATATTTTTCTTCTTGTTGATGCTCTCCTCTTGCAGGGACAAGCTCAATAATAACATAGGCGAAGACGGTTTACCTCATGGCGAAAATTCCATGTATTATTATGTGGACGGGCAATTGGTGATACCCGAAACTAATTATATGGGGAGCTTAATTTTATGGGCCGTTTCTTACAACTATTGCCCGGCCTATAGTCAAAATTCAGGTGCTCTGGAACTGATGGATTCCAATGGTTTATTTATATTAATAACTAATTTAAGAGAAGGGCGCCATGATTTTCAACAGGCTCATTGGGAATCGTGTTATTATTCTAATGGAACTTCTGCCTTTTTAGATGTGGAGCAAACAGACCCGGATGGTGTGGTGCGTACTTATCCATGGTACACCCGTCCCGGTTCGGGTTACATTCAATTTGATTATGTTTCGCCCGACAAAAAGAAATTCAAAGGAACTTTTGAAATGACCGTATATCACAGTGTGACCGGTGAGGAAAAACATATTACGGACGGGCATTTTAATATCAATCTGGAAAAACTTCATCAATTTGGATCGGGAAATGGTTAAGTAGGTTAAATTTTTTTCAAATAATTTAATCAATCATTTTAGTATGATTTTTGTATTAAAAATAACCAGTAAAACCTCAAAAAAATGAAAGCAACATCCAAAAATCTATTTATATTTTTCTTCTTGTTGATGCTCTCCTCTTGCAGGGACAAGCTCAATAATAACATAGGCGAAGACGGTTTACCTCATGGTGAAAATTCCATGTATTATTATGTGGACGGGCAATTGGTGATACCTAAGACAAAATATTCGGGTATAAATACTTTTTATGCTATTGATTATTCTTATTGTTCATCATATTCAAATCATACAGGTTGGTTAATATTAAGAAATTCTGAAAGATTAAGGATATTAATATCCGATTTAAGTGAAGGACGCCATGATTTTCAGCAAGCACATTGGCAATTATGTAGGTTTGCTGGTGGAACATCTGCGTATTTAAGTGTTGAACAAACAGACCCGGATGGTGTGGTGCGTACTTATCCATGGTACACCCGTCCCGGTTCGGGTTACATTCAATTTGATTATGTTTCGCCCGACAAAAAGAAATTCAAAGGGACTTTTGAAATGACCGTATATCACAGTGTGACCGGTGAGGAAAAACATATTACGGACGGGCATTTTAATATCAATTTGGAAAAACTTCATCAGTTTGGAGTGATAAATGATTAATAAAAATTACATATAAAGCAAACAAAGCTCCACCCTAATTCCGGGTGGGCTTTGTTTTGATATATCAGTGCATTTGATTAGGTGTTCATTTTTAACTAATATTCCAACCGTCGCACAAAAAAAACATAAACCACATAACTCACCGCCAACCCCAAAACCATTCCCGCCAAAACATCCGTGGGATAATGCACCCCGAATGCCATACGTGTGTAAGCAATTAATAGGGCCCAAAGGAAAAAGAAAAGAAATATCATTTTATTTTTGGTGACAAACCACAAGGAAAACAACAACGCAAAAACTTCCGTGCTATGCCCCGAAGGAAAAGAATAGCCCCCACCCGAAGTCAATGCTTCCACATTTTCCATGACGTCATAAGGACGTAAACGCTGAAAAAAAAGTTTGAATAAATTGGCTAAGCCTGCTCCCAGGAGAATACTCCAAAAAGGAACGTAGAAATACATGGCGGGATATTTCTTGGCTATAAAAACAAGATAGGCCAAAACAAGCAGGGTTAATATTGTCAATACAGTATTATATTCCGTCAAAAACAGAAGAAAATCATCCCAAGACGTGAGCCTGTTTTGATATAAAAATTCCACTACCTGTTTGTCCATCTACCCGGCTTTACAAGCTCTTTTCGGGTTGCATTTCCGAGAGGATTTCTTTGATTTTGGCAAGTGTGCGCCGGATGTCAAAATCCAAACCCACGGACATACGCACCATGCCTTCGCTCAAACCCATCTCTTTTTGTTCTTCTTCGGGAATTTCACTTGATGTTCCCTTGCCGGGTGCATTGAACAAAGTTTTGTAGAATCCCAAACTAACAGCCAAATAACCTACATTTTTTTGCTGCAAGCGTTCCATAAACCGGTTGGCACGTTCGGAAGTCTCCAAGTCAATGGTGAGCATACCGCCGAAACCGAATTCGGGATTCATCATTTTTTTGAATGTCTCATGCTGCGGGTGTGAAGCCAGTCCCGGATATTTGATTTTCAAACCTTCTTTTTCCAAATTTTCAGCCAAAAACATGGCATTTTGGCTGTGTTTCACCATCCGCACCGGAAGGGTATGCAGGTTTTTCAAAACTTCCGCCGCACGGAGACTGTCCATCACGGGACCCAACAACATGGCGGCACCGTCGTTTACATTGCGCAAGTCTTCAATAAATTCCTCAGTGCCGCAAACCACTCCGCCCACCATATCATTCATTCCGTTAATGAATTTAGTGAGACTATGAATGACAATATCCGCTCCCAGCCGGGCCGGTGTAAAAATCAAAGGGGTGAAAGTGTTGTCCACCACCAAGGGAATATTGTGTTTTTTGGCGATTTTGGAAAGGGCGGGAATGTCGGCCACTTCCAAAAGCGGATTGCTCAAAACTTCCGTATAAATCATTTTGGTATTGGGCCGGATAGCTTCGGCCACTTTCTCCGGCTTGGTAATGTCTACAAAGCTGACATCCACCCCGAATTTGGGAAGAAAGTTTTTGAGAAAGGCATAGGTTCCGCCGTAAATGGTACGTGCCGTGACGATGTGGTCGCCGGCCTTGGCCAAATGCATGATCACCGAGGTGATGGCACCCATCCCCGATGCGGTGGCCAAAGCCGATTCGGTGTTTTCCATGCGTGCTATGGCTGTGGAAAGATAGTGGGTAGAAGGGCTTGAATGTCTTGAATATAAGTAGCAGGCGTCCGTTTTGCCTTCAAAGGTTTCCAACATGGTTTGGGCACGCAGAAAAGTATAGGTTGCCGAATCGGAAATGGAAGGGTTGACGCCCCCGTATTCGCCGAAAAATTGAAGGTCTTGTATTTCGTCGGCCGGACGGTGGTTTTTCTTTTTCATGGTGAAAGGATTTCTCATGCTCAATTTACAAAAAATCATTCAAAATGATGTTTGGTTTTCTCATGGTGGGTATAAAATGTACGAGGGATATTTTTTTAGCATGAAAATTTCAGTGGGTTGTTTGGCTATAAATATTTTTAGTGTGTCCGGGTTTTTAAAATTGCGCCGGCGGGTGAGCCGGAATCCTTGCGCAGACAACATGCATTTTTTGTGCGACGGCGGAGGCTCCGAGCTATGACGAGGAGACCCCGCACGGCGCGAAACAAAAAAGCATGGTGGCAAGCAAGATTTGAGGCGAACACGCCATAAGGCGCCCTATAAAACTTTATGATTCATGTGAATGAAATAAGGTTTCACCCGAAAGGAATGATTTTTGTAACTTACAGCAATTAAAAAATTCACCGGGATGAAACATGTGAGCCTTGTCTTTTTTATTTTCATATTGTTTTTAATATCGGCCCAAGAGTATGAGCGACTGGCTTATGTGGAGCAGGAGATGAAAAGTGCGCAAAAGCGGTTGCATTTCAGGGCTGATCCGCATACGGGAAATTATGATTTGACCTATCAGAGGATGCATTGGCATGTGGATCCGAGGAATTATTATATTGCCGGTGAAGTGGATGCTTATTTTACCATGCTGGCCGATTCGCAGGACATTGTTTTTGATTTATCTAATTCGCTCACGGTCAATCAGGTGGTTTATCACGGTCAACCGGTGAGTTTTCAACATCAAAATGATGAACTCAAAATATTTTTTCCGGCAACACTTTCGTCCGGCACGCTAGACAGTTTACGGATAGATTATGAAGGAACGCCCGGGACAAGCGGTTTTCAATCTTTTGCAACGGATTATCACAACGGCATTCCTGTTTTATGGACTTTATCCGAACCCTACGGCGCCAGGGATTGGTGGCCTACCAAGCAGGATTTGATTGACAAAATTGACTCCATTGACGTGTTTTTGCACTATCCCGAACAAATCAATTCTCAAACCATGCAAGGGGTTTCCAATGGTATTTTGGTGAGCGAAACGGTGCAGACGGGCACCAAAATTTCGCATTGGCGCCACAGACATCCCATTCCGGCTTATTTGGTAGCCATAGCGGTGACCAATTATACGCATTATGCACATCAGGCGGGATTGTTCACACCGTTTCCTATTGATAATTATGTTTATCCGGAAGATTTATCTTATGCACAAACCCAAACGCCTGTAACGGTGGATGTTATGAATTACTTTGAAACCATATATGGCGAATATCCTTTTT
>JALVDN010000420.1 GCA_027008965.1 Flavobacteriales bacterium
CAACGGCGCGACCGTGTATATGCCCAAAAATTACCAGATGCAAGAGCAAAGCCATCCGCGATTGACAGCTGAGAGCGCACTTTTCCCCAGCCCTTGTTACCAAAAGACAACACTTTGAAAAAATTTTCCGACGATTAAAGGTTAGCATTTGATCCATATGTTCCGTACCCGTACATTTTATGGTTAAAGTAGCCAACGCTATTCTTGCGCAAAAAAAATATGAAACTGATCCTTGCTGGTTCGCAACCGGCGCAAGAAAATGGGGATAGATAGATGAAGCGGCGGGTTGTTCTGCGCACGGCTAGTGGTGTTAGCCTGTTGGCCATGATCATTGGCATGTCATTAGCCTCGGCTCAAGCAGGAGATTATGATCAGGAGCGGAACTGGAGCGGGTTTTACAGCGGTGTGGAACTCCAGCTTCTGAAGCCCTATCACAGCGAGGAAAACCTCCAGGGGTTTGGCCATTCACCTGCGTGGCTGGGATACGTAGGATATCAGAGCGATAGCGGATTAGGTGTTCGGGCTCGCGTTTGGGGATACCAGGACAGCAGCAATGATCCGGCAACCAGATATGACAGCTTTCGGATGCGTTACCTTGATCTGGAAGCGACCCAGGCCTTTCGTCTGGGGAACATGCAGGGACGGGTTTTCGGCGGCGTAAGATTTTCTTCCTATAGGGAAAGAAGTGGAGCAAGTACTCTGAAAATCCCCTCGGCATTTGGAATTGTTTCCGGTATCGAGGTTGTGAGACCCTTGGGTCACGGGTTCAGCCTTTTTGGCGAGAACCGTAATGCATATATGTTCGACAACAACTGGAAAGACGGCTCTTCCCCTGAAAAAAATATGGGGTTTGTTTCCTCGGAAGTGAAACTGGGAGCGGAATATGCTCACCGGATCGGCAACTCCGAGCTGAGTTTCTTTGTACGAGCCGCAGCTGTCGGCCAATTTCGGGATGGCGTCAGTGATAATGATAGCGAAGCCACCGGACTGGCAGGAGCGGCCTTCAATATCGGACTGCGCAGCGGTGGAACAGGGTTTCCTTCTTCCACATATGGCGGACCTGCTTTTACCAGCGGTTTTTACTCAGGCACGGAAATTTCACTCGTAAAACCCTATCATACGGAAGGTCAAATACGAGGCTACGGTTTCGATCCGGCATTTCTGGGTTTCCTGGGCTATCAGACCGCTACGGGACTGGGCGTCCGTGCCCGCTGGTGGCGTTATGCTGAAAAGAGTTCGGATCCTGCTCACAGCATATACGACAAAGTCCGAATGTCTTATCTGGATGTGGAAGCCACGCAGGCTTTCCGTCTTGGTGCATTGTCAGGGCGTTTTTCCGGTGGCCTGCGGCTTTTGAGTTATAAAGAATGGAGAGGCACAAGTGAGCTCAAGGTGCCATCCGCATACGGCCTTGTCGTTGGTGCAGAGGCTTCACGGTCTCTTGCTGCTGGATTCAGGTTGTTCGGAGAAGCACGACATGCCATCCTCTTCGATGGAAAATGGGCTGATGGACGCCACAATCTCAGAAATATCGCGCTGACCACCTCTGAACTGAAAGGTGGCA
>JALVDN010000421.1 GCA_027008965.1 Flavobacteriales bacterium
TTATAAAACAAAATCATTCAAATCCCTACGGATATGTTCCCATCCCGGCATAAAATCATCCATTAGTTTTTTAAACCGATCATTGTGTTTTTTTTCCAGCAAATGCACCAATTCGTGAACGATGATATATTCCAAATGTTTTTCCGGTTTTTTGGCAAGTTCCAAATTGATCCAAATTCTCTTTTTCTCGGGATTACAAGTTCCCCAGCGCGTTTTCATCTTTTTGATTTTTACTTCATTGACCTGCACATTGATTTTTTTCTCCCATTTGGGCATCAAGCGTTTTAAATCTTCGCGAAGGTTTTTTCGCAGCCAATTTTCGTAGTAATTGCGCTTTTGACGCGTATCATAGTGTTCCGGTACAAACAAATAAATATATTTTTTATTCCGAATTTCAATGCGGGGACGATTGGCTTTTTCTACTCTGAGAATATACCTTTGTCCCTTAAAATAATGACTTTCACCCGAAATGTATTGCCGCTCGCTTTGGCGGGCTTGGGCTTGAAAATTGGCAATATGTTTTTTAATCCACGGTAATTTTTTGATGATAAACAAACGGATGGTTTCGTCCTGCACATACCGGGGAACCGACACCCTTACCCGGCCATCGGGAGGGAGGACGCTCAGGTGGATGTTTTTGATGTCCTTTTTCAACACCTGAACCGCCATATTTCGGATGGTCAATGTTTTTTGTTCCATACTTTTCAATATTCCTGTTGGTTACGCACAATTTCAAAAACCCGTTCGGTTAGTTCTTGGTCTTTCAGGATTTTGTAAATAGCACTTTTGACTTGTCGTTCTCTAATAATATTACCCCGCCAATCGTCTTGAACGGCTTGCCGCACGGCTTCGTCCAATTGCAAGGTTAAGGCTTCGCGGTTTTCAATGCCTTCCAAATTATCATACAGGGCCTTTTTGGCCGGACTATTGCCGATATTTTCCGGGTATTGTTGCGTAGCATGTTCTTGGTAATAGATTTTGCGGGTCAAAGCTTCAATTTCTTTCAAATAGGCTTCATATTCAATCATTTTTTCTTTGCGACGACGCACCAAATCCTCCAATATTTCCGACATTTTTTCATAGTAGGCCGGATTGACTTCTTTTTCTTCAATAATCAACCGCCGCACATTGTTTTCAATGGTTTCGGCAACGGCATCTTCATCTTTGGCTATATCTTCGGGCAATCTCATGAAAATGGCGCCAATGCCTTCCAAAGCAATAATTTCCAGTAGCGATGTATCGTTAAACGAAGCTAATTTTTTACTGGCTTCGGCATTGATGTAGGTATCAATCAAGTACCGCATGGCAGGATCATAGACTTTCAAATCCACATAATCGCCGCTCATCAGCTTGATTTCATCGCGAACAGCAACATAATGTTCTACTTTTTCCTTGATTTCCTTTTGTTCAGTAGGAGTATATTTCATTTTGTCCAGTTCGTTGGCGGCATTGGTATAAGCCCTCACCAAGGCGGCTACTTTTTTGTAGAATTCCAAGCGCAATTGTTGATAGGCTTCGGAATTATCACCGATAAAATAGGCTTTGTATTCTTGGATACCC
>JALVDN010000422.1 GCA_027008965.1 Flavobacteriales bacterium
TGTTAAGCGTATGTAAATGTTTTCTCCTTTGATGAAATCCGGAACATAATAAGGTTCATGGTCAGTGATGGTTAGAATGGTGCTTAAGAAAGGTTTTCCGGTTTGGTGGAGACTATCCATTTTTTTCAAGGCGAAATTCAGTAGGAACCGGTCATCAACGCCCCAAAGGGTTTTCAATGAATCTTTAGGATAGTCTTTTTTAGAATAGATATGTTGATAGCCGTTTTTGATTAAAAATCCTCCGATGTTATCATATTGGATGATATGCGGAACAAAAAAAGCAGTTTGATATCCGTTTTCGGCTAAGACAACAGGGATGGAATAATAGAACGGCACAGGGACTGTTTTCATAGGATGTTTTTCAAATAAAACGGGATAAGATACATTAGATGAATAAACTCCGGCAGAAGTATGAATGCCTGCACTATATAATTGAGTGAAAGCTATGCTATTTAAAAACAAGCTGTCGAGAAAAGGGGTGCGGTTTTCTTGATTGCCAAAAAATTTCATTTTCCACGCCGCCATGCTTTCCATTAAAATCAAAACCACATTTTTCTTTTGAGAAAGGGAATCATATTGAATTTGCCTTGCTATTGGATTTTTATAATTATTCCCGGTTAAATTGAAATATTTTCGAACTTGTTTTATGGCTTCATTATCATCCATTAGTTTTAAGTGACCGGAACGGTTCTTGATAAAATGTTCCAAGTTTTTTTCCAATACAAAAACCGGATTTAGCTTCAACTCATTTAATATCACATTATCTTCCGTATATGCATCATAAATTTGAAGGGGCGGACCGGTTGAAATTTTTCCTCGAAAGAAGAAAAAGAGTAAAATGATTAAAAAGAAATATGCCAAAATTTCTTTCTTTGGATTGGAAAATCGTATGGATTTGTTATGGAAAAAAATTTTTTTCAAAAGACGATAATATATCCAAACAAAAATCAAAAAAGGGATTAATAAAATCCAATATTTGATGTCACTGAAAACCAAGGATATGACAATATCCGGGTCGGAAAACCATTCGAGTGCTTTCAAATCCAAATGATGCGAAAACTTGGTGTAGTAAGGAATGCTGCTTCCGGCTATAAAAAATGAGATAATACTTATGATATAAGTGTAAAGAAATGCAAATTTCACGAGTGATTTTTTGGGTTTGAAATCATTGATTATCAATAGAATTATAGCCGGAAGCAATGAAAAACTGATAACTACCAAGTCATATCTCAATCCGAAAAATAAAGCTTTGATTAATTGTATAAAGTTGATATGAATATTATCAAAAACATTCAAAAGAAACCCCAAAAAAATAAGTCTGATTACAAAGTAAACCAAAACATTCAGAAGATAAATTTTGGAAATAATAACAAAAGATTTTCGCATAAAGGTTTTCTTATTCTTTCACCACAAAGACTTCCTTGGCAAAGTATTTGGTATCTCCCATCCACGGGAAAGTATAAAACCTTTCAATGTATTTGATTTTTACTTCCTTGCCCTGAAGTTCAATAAGTTTTTCCCTCACATCTTTATCTTTATCTTCAATGGAAAAAGCCCATCGTTGATCTTGTCCGATACCAAGACTCAATTCTCCTTCCCAAGTCTTGAAAATGATGCCTTTTTTACTGAGCTTAATAAGTTTGCCGGCTCTAAAACCTTCACTGTAGGGCACATAATAATTGAAAGCATAGAATAATCCTGCAATAATCACTAAAAAAACTAAAAATTTAACTAAATATTTCATCATTTTTATATTTAAACCAAAATTGATATTGCTCACAATGAGCAGCAATTAAATTATTAACTTGCACCAAAGTTATAAAACCTAATTCAGATATGAAAATCGGAGTAATAAAAGAAACACGTCCCGGAGAAAAACGGGTGGCACTCACTCCGGCCGTTGTAAAAGATTTTATTTCGGACGGAAATGAAGTGCTTGTAGAAACCAATGCCGGCTTAAATTCTCATTTCACGGATGAGGATTATAAAAACGCCGGAGCGTCCATCCTTGATAAAAAAGATGTCTTCAACCAAGCGGATGTCATTGTAAAAGTCAATCCCCCTTCGGATGACGATGTGGATTTTTTCCGGGAAGGGCAAATTTTTATCGGGCTTATGTTTCCTTACAATCAACCCGAATTGATTCAAAAATTGGCGGAGAAAAAAATCACGGCTTTTGCGATGGAACTTATTCCACGGATATCCAGAGCACAAAATATGGATGTATTGAGTTCACAAAGCAATTTGGCCGGATATAAAGCTGTCATTATCGGGGCGGATGAACTGGAAAAAATCTTTCCGCTGATGATGACCGCCGCCGGAACAGTGAAACCCGCCCGGGTTTTAATATATGGTGTAGGTGTTGCCGGTCTGCAGGCCATTGCCACAGCCAAACGTTTGGGAGCCATTGTAGAAGCCACCGATATCCGGCCCGAGACTAAAGAAGAAGCCGAATCTTTGGGAGCCAAGTTTATTCAAGTGGAAGACGAGTCGCTCAAAGATGTATCGGAAGGCGGTTATGCTAAGGAAGTAAGTGAAGAATTCTTGCGTAAGCAAAAAGAGGCCGTGGACAAATCCCTTTTCCAAGCCGATTTGGTTATCACCACTGCGTTGGTGATGGGTAGAAAAGCCCCCAGATTGATCACCGAAGAACAAATCAAACAAATGAAACACGGAGCGGTGATCGTGGACATGGCCGTGGAACAAGGCGGAAACGTAGAAATAAGCGAACCGGATAAAATTGTTGAAAAACACGGTGTGAAAGTTGTGGGAAAAACCAACTTACCCTCATTGCTTGCGGTCAATGCAAGTGAATTATATGCCAAAAACATGTATAATTTCTTGACCTTCCTTTCCAAAGAAGGCCAGGTACAATATGATAAAGAAGACGAAATTGTACAAGGAACATTGGTTATCGAAAACGGTAATATTTTAAAATCATAATATCATGGAAGCATTTTTACAATTTATAAATGACAACATCGAGATGATATATATTGTCGTCTTGATGATTTTCGTGGGAATTGAACTTATCAGTCATGTTCCCGCGGTATTGCATACCCCTTTGATGTCGGGCGCAAACGCCATTCACGGAGTAGTGATTATTGGAGCTATCTTAGTGATGCTTCATATGGACCCGGAAAATTATGCCGGACTTGCTATAGGCTTTATTGCCGTTGTATTGGGAACGCTCAATGTAGTAGGTGGATTCGTTGTAACGGACAGAATGTTAGAAATGTTTAAAACCAGAAAATGATGGAGACACAAGGATTACTAAACTTAGCATACTTGATAGCGGCGGTTACTTTCATGGTGGGAATGAAAATGCTGGGAAGTCCCAAAACCGCCCGGAAAGGTAATTTGATAGCCGCCTTCGGGATGGGGCTTGCTATTTTAGCCACCATTTTTCTGCACGATAAAGAAGTGAGCACTTTGGTTTATACATTAATTTTTGCTGCGATTGCTTTCGGGACGGCCATCGGATGGTATATAGCCGTGAAGGTGGAAATGACCAAAATGCCTGAGCTTGTTTCATTTTTCAACGGAATGGGTGGTGCAACGGCGGCTTTGATAGGTCTTTTGGAATATCAGCACTACACGGATTCCTCTTATAAAATTGCCATGATTGTTGCCGGATTATTGATTGGTAGTATTTCCTTTTCAGGTAGTATGATAGCATGGGCAAAGCTAAATGGCACCATGCGCAAGCCATTACGTCTTCCTTCTTATAATGTTATCAACATTGTTATTTTATTGGCAACCTTAGCTTTAGCTGTATTTATCATAATAAACCGACCTGATTCACCCGTTTATTTATATGCTTTGTTTGCTTTGGCATTGCTATACGGTGTGATGTTTGTCGTACCTATTGGCGGTGCGGATATGCCTGTGGTGATTTCGCTTTTGAATTCCTTCACCGGCTTGGCGGCCGCATTCGGCGGATTTTTGTATGACAATATGGCCATGCTCACCGGTGGTGTGTTGGTAGGTTCGGCCGGTACGATTTTAACTATTGCCATGACCAAAGCCATGAACCGTTCGCTCTCCAATGTGATTTTCGGAGCTTTTGGTGACACGGGAGGAAGCGGTGAAGGAAAAACATCGGGTGGAACAGTGAAATCCATCAATCCTTCGGATGCCGCCATTTTACTAAACTATGCCAATAATGTAGTGATTGTTCCCGGCTATGGTTTGGCAGTAGCACAAGCCCAACATGCCATTCATGAATTGGAAGAACTTCTGGAAAGCAAAGGTGTAAATGTAAAATACGCCATCCATCCTGTGGCAGGACGTATGCCCGGTCATATGAATGTTCTGTTGGCCGAAGCCAATGTAGATTATGATAAATTAGTGGATATGGATGATATCAATCCGCAATTTAAAAACACGGATGTTGTATTAGTAGTGGGCGCCAATGACGTTGTTAACCCTGCCGCCAAAAACGATCCTTCCAGTCCTATTTACGGTATGCCTATTTTAAATGTGGATGAGGCCAAAAATGTAATTGTATTGAAACGTAGTATGAAACCCGGATATGCGGGTATTGAAAATGAATTGTTCTACAACCCTAAAACATCTATGCTCTTTGGCGATGCTAAAGATTCAATTACTAAAATCATTAATGAAGTGAAGAATATGTAGAAATACGGAAAAACCCACCTGTGACAAACCGCTCTTCAGGAGCGGTTTTTTTGTTTTTTTAAAATAAAAATCTAACTTAGTACGTTCTTAGTTAGAATTTACATTAAAATTTACAATAAGATAGTTTCATAAATGAAAATAAAGTATTTTCCAATTTTTTTTCTTATTTCTTTATTTGTTCATTCTCAAACGCATACATGGACCCGAACCAATCCGGGCGGAGGCGGTGCTTTCAGCACCATTGAAGCGGGTCCTACGGGTATTGTTCTGGCCGGAAGCGATTTGAGTGGTGCCTATCGTAGTTTGGACGGTGGTCAAACCTGGGATGTGATTGGTGAAAGTAGCGGACTCACCGAAACCCATGTAAGCGGCTTGGGATTTCACAGAACCGACGGTAATATTTTATTTATCGGAACCGAAAACGGAATTTTCAGAAGTTCAGACGGTGGAAATACGGTGACCAAAGTTTTACAATCGGGCTATATCACCGACATTAAATTTGCTGTCAATGTTCCAAACATAGGTTATGCTGCCTACCATCCCGCTTGGAATGCAGCCAACGCCAAAGTGTATAAATCTACCGACAATGGTCTCACCTGGAATCAAGTAAGCACCAACTTGCCCGCCAATATTCATATTCTTAAAATCGAAATAGATCCTACGGATGCCAACACAGTGTATATCCTCACCGGAAACGGCCGGTTTGTTTGCGGACCGGCGGATGTTTTCAAAAGCACCGACGGCGGTGTAACCTGGACGAACCTTACAAGCACCATGCCCGAAATATTGGATTTAGCCATCGACCCTAACCAACCGCAAAATGTGTATGTCACCACCATGAATGCCGATTGTAGTGCCCAATGGTATTGGACCGATTTGGACGGAAGTTTATATAAAAGTACAGACGGCGGAAATACTTGGGGAACGCCTTTGAGTAACCGAACAGGGGTCATTTTTCTAGATCCTTCTAATTCATCGATTATACGACTGATTGATCCACGTGAACCTTATCCTTGGAATCCCGATGCCGGAACTTGGACGTCCATCGATGGCGGGCAAACTTTTACCCAAACGGGAGATGTAAACAATTGGGATTATTTTTTCATTACGGATCCTATATTCTGTTACAGTTCAAGTTTTAATGGTATTACCAAAACTTTGGGTAAAGATTTATCCAACCCCAATAATATTTATTGGGTAAATAGCCAATGGGCATTTAAAAGCACGGACAACGGCACGACTTTTCAAAATATTTTTACCGATGAAGTTTCTCCCGGCTGGTGGCGAAGCCGTGGATTCGACAATGTGGATATGCTTGACATTGCCATCAATGAAACACATCCCGATACCATTTTTATTGCCTATTTTGATATGGGCATTTGGCGTAGTTTTGACGGAGGTGAAAGTTGGCAAAGTTGTAACGACAGCAATTTTACCGACAGTTGGAACGGTCAAGGCGGGAATTGTCACACCATTCTATCCGACCCGCAACGACCCAATGTGGTTTGGGCGTCGCAATCCGAGAATCAAGACGGGCAATATCCCACTTATTTGATCAAAAACACGCAAACAGGCAACCGGAACGCTTGGACGGCATCGCACAACGGATTACCTTTACGGGAAATAAAAGGATTGTCGCTCGACCGGACAAGCCCGGTAAACAACCGGACATTGTATCTAACTGCCGACGATGATGTTTATAAAAGTACGGATGACGGAGTCAATTGGACCAAAGTTTTCGATTGCAACGGTTGCCGCTTTACAGCCGTGGATCCTTTCAATGGTCAAATAGTTTATGCAGGCGGCGAAAAAGGTATTTGGCGTTCAGATGACGGAGGAGTAACATGGACGGATATCAGCCATCCCGAGATGAAAGCATCACCTGGTGTGGAGTACTGGGATTACGATAGCTATGACGG
>JALVDN010000423.1 GCA_027008965.1 Flavobacteriales bacterium
TGATGCGCATAAAGGATGTTTTTCCATAAAATTATAAAAAATAGAGGAAACTATCTACCGGGTAAAACTGTCATTTTTTCTTACAAAATACATTTAACTTATTTTAAATATTTTATATTTTGGCATATATCTTGTTTATAATAGACAAAAATCACATAAAATGATTAAAAGAACGGTTTTAATTTCTAAAAAAGCAAAGATAAATGTCTCACTCAAACAACTACGCATACGTTTTGAGGACCGCGAAATCAGTATTCCTATTGAAGATTTGGGTTTTTTGGTGTTGGAAGACCATCAAATCCACATCAGTCTACCGGCTTTGGTGGAACTCAACCGCCAAAACACGGCCGTAATCGTTTGCGATGAGTATCACATGCCTTCTTCCATGTTTTTGAATTTGGACAGTCATCATTTGCAACAACAAATTTTTCATGCGCAAATCCAAGCCTCGGAACCTTTAAAGAAAAACTTGTGGAAACAAACCGTTAAAAAGAAAATTCTCAATCAGGCAACATTACTGGAAAAACAAGGCGTATCTCAGCATCCGCTTTATGAATTTGCCCGCAAGGTCACCAGCGGAGATACGACCAACCGTGAAGGTGCGGCCGCACGGTTTTATTGGAAAAACCTAATGGGAAAACCTTTTATGCGGGAGCGTTTCGGAGAATATCCCAATGCTTTTCTCAATTATGGCTATGCCATATTGCGCGCCGCAGTGGCCCGTGCATTGGCCGGAAGCGGATTGTTGAATACTTTGGGCATTCATCACAGGAATCAATACAACAGTTTTGCGCTGGCCGATGATATTATGGAGCCATTCCGACCATTGGTGGACGAGCGTGTTTTAATGATCATGGAGAAATATCCGAATGAAAAGGAACTTACCAAAGAAATCAAAAAAGAATTATTAAGCATTTTGACCCGGACGGTTTATCGACCCAACGGAGAAAAAAGCCCATTGATGGTGGATTTGACACGTACGGCGGCATCGCTTCAACAATGTTTCACCGGACAGAAAAAGAAAATATATTATCCAGACCTATGGAACTAAACGGTTATAGAATCATGTGGGTATTTGTTTTTTTCGACCTTCCTACCGACACCAAGCGCGACCGCAAGAACGCGGCCAATTTCCGTAAGAACCTTATCATGAACGGGTTCACCATGTTTCAGTATTCGGTGTATATCCGTCATGCACCCAGCAGTGAGGCGGCGGATGCCCATGAACGAAGGGTGAAAAACTTTCTACCACCCAAAGGAAGAGTAAGCATTCTCCGGGTAACGGATAAACAATTCGGCAAGATGAAAAACTTCTGGGGAACCGAGTTAGAACCCAAGGAACCACCTCCGTTGCAGTTGGAACTTTTCTAAAAAGCCCAGATTAGAAACAAAAAAATGCATCAACCGGGGTTATTTGGCCGCCGGAAGATGCATTTTTTGGATTGTTTTAGCCCCGTAAAAAGCCTCAAAATCAGTCAATTATAGGGGTAATGATGTTTTCAAAGACCAAATTTAATCAAACCACAACTAATAATGTTG
>JALVDN010000424.1 GCA_027008965.1 Flavobacteriales bacterium
TTATAAAAGCATTGCAAGACGAGCCAAACATTGAAAGCAAAGTTTGTGTTACAGCTCAACACCGCGAAATGCTCGACCAGGTTTTGGAATTTTTTGATATTCAACCGGATTATGATTTGAATATCATGAAACCCAACCAAAATCTTTTTGAATTGACGTCGCGCATTTTATTATCCCTTCAAAAGGTATTGGAAAAATTCCACCCGGATTTGGTTTTGGTTCATGGAGATACAACCTCCACCTTTGTTGGTGCTTTGGCCTCTTTTTATCATCAAATTCAAGTGGCACATGTTGAAGCCGGTCTCAGAACCTATAACAAATACGCCCCTTTCCCGGAAGAAATAAACAGACAATTAACGGGTAAACTCGCCGATTTTCATTTTGCGCCCACACAAAGTGCATTCAACAACTTAGTAAAGGAAGGGATTGATCCGGACAAGATTATTGTGACCGGCAACACAGTAATTGATAGTCTTCAAATGGCACTTGAAAAACTTAAGTCTTATACTGATAAGGAAATAGAGTTTTTACAGTCCAAACTTGATTTTTCAAAAAAAATTATCCTTGTAACCGGACATCGTAGAGAAAATTTCGGAGACGGGTTTATTGAAATATGTGAAAGTTTGGCTGAAATTGCCATGGAACATCCTGAAGTTGAAATTGTTTATCCGGTGCATCTTAATCCTAATGTGAGAAAACCCGTCTATGAATTGCTTGGAGAAATAGAGAATATTCATTTGATTGAACCGCTCAACTATCCGGCTTTTGTATGGCTTATGGAAAAAAGTTTTTTTATTTTGACGGACAGTGGAGGCATTCAAGAAGAAGCCCCCGGGATAGGCAAGCCGGTTTTGGTGATGAGAGAAACCACCGAACGACCGGAAGCAGTTGAAGCCGGGACTATATTATTGGTAGGAACCGATAAGGAAAAGATCATTGGCTACAGCAAAGAATTACTAAAAGAAAGTGAACTTTACAGGCAAATGAAAAAAGCGCACAACCCATATGGAGACGGTAAAGCCTCCTTGAGAATAAAAGATTTTATTCAATCTCTGAAATAAATCCCGGCTGGCAGGTTAAAACTTGAATTAGAATCAGTTTCAACTTTTTATTTTTTCATTATCTTTAAAATTAAAAATAAACTATGCAAGGCATTCATCATTTTATTGATACGAATAAGGAAAGATTTATTCATGAACTTTTTGAACTTCTTAAACTTCCGTCTGTAAGTGCCGACCCCATTTTTGCCCAAGATGTCATGAATACGGCCGAAAAAGTAAAACAATTTATGACGGAAGCCGGATTGGAAAATGTGCGTATTGAAGAAACCCCCGGTTATCCTATTGTATACGGAGAAAAAATAATTGACCCCACATTACCCACCGTTTTGATTTATGGACATTATGATGTTCAACCCCCCGACCCTATCGAAGAATGGGAATCGGATCCCTTTGAACCTGTTATTAAAAAAACCGAAATCCATCCCGATGGAGCTATTTTTGCCCGTGGTGCATCGGATGATAAGGGACAAATGTTCATGCATATCAAGGCACTTGAATTCATGATTAAAAACAGTAAATTACCTGCCAACGTAAAAGTGATGATTGAAGGCGAAGAAGAAGTGGGTTCAACCAGCTTGGAATGGTATGTAAAAAATAATCATGATAAACTCAAAAATGATATTATTCTCATTTCGGATACATCATTAATTTCCAAAGATGCTCCTTCTATCACAACCGGTTTGCGAGGTTTGTCATATTTGGAAGTTACCGTGCAAGGACCTTCACATGATTTGCATTCAGGTTTATATGGAGGAGCCGTTGCTAATCCGGCTAATATTTTAGCGCAAATGATTGCCAAATTGCATGACGAAGATAATAGAATAACCATCCCCGGATTCTATGATGAAGTGGTGGAATTTCCGTCCGAACTACGTCAACGTATCAATAAAATTCCTTTTGATGAAGAAGCCTATAAAAGAAACCTTGGCGTGAAAAAACTATGGGGAGAAAAAGATTATACAACCTTAGAGAGGGCATCTATCAGACCGACACTGGATGTAAACGGTATTTGGGGAGGCTATACGGGCGATGGCGCCAAAACCATTATTCCGTCCAAAGCTTCAGCCAAAATCTCCATGCGTTTGGTACCCAATCAAGATCCACACGAAATAAGCAAATTGTTCAAGCAACATTTTATGTCATTGGCTCCTGAAAGTGTTGAAGTTCATATTCAAGAATTCCACGGAGGATATCCCTATATGATGCCGGTGGATCATCCCGGTTATAAAGCGGCCGAGAAGGCACTCATGACCACCTTCAATAAAGAGGTTTTTCCTTTTTATACGGGAGGTAGCATTCCTATTGTTCCGCTTTTTGAGAAAGAATTGGGAAGTAAATCGGTGTTGATGGGATTTGGTTTTGAATCGGACAGAATTCATTCTCCCAATGAGCATTTCGGTATATGGAATTTCTTAAAAGGAATAGAAACCATCCCCTATTTCTATCAATTTTTTGTGGAATCACATAATGCTTAGTTGAAATGCTGAATGAATACATTGAATTAATAAACCGGTATTTGACAGATAAATACGCCGGTCATTTTCCTGAAAACCTATATGATCCTGTTTCTTATATCCTAAAATTACCAGGCAAAAGAATACGGCCCGTTTTGGTGATGCTTACGGCTGAAGGCTATCAAGTAGACAGACAGGAGGCACTTCCGGCGGCCGCCGCCTTGGAGATTTTTCATAATTTCACTTTACTTCATGATGATATCATGGATGATGCTTATGTGCGTAGAGGTCAACCGACCGTACATCGTAAATGGGATATCAATACAGCCATCCTCTCCGGGGATGCCATGGTTTATTTGGCACAACAAGAACTTGAAGTATATCCGGATAAAACCTATAAAAGATTACAGCAACTTTTTAATTCTACTGCGCTTGAAATTTGTGAGGGTCAGCAAATGGATATGGATTTTGAAAAATATGAAGAAGTGTCGTCTGAAGATTATATGGAAATGATCAGAAAAAAAACGGCTGTCCTCTTAGGCACTTCCATGGCTTTTGGTGCGATTGTTGCCGGGCAGGACGAAAAAGAAGTTTCATACTTACAAAAAACAGGTGATTATATAGGAATTGCATTTCAAATGTTAGATGATTATCTTGATCTATTCGGAAATTCCGATTTCGGGAAAAAAACAGGTGGAGATATCCTTGAAAAGAAAAAAACTTTTCTATATGTGAAAGCTCTGGAAAAACTCCGGCGTCCCCAAAGAGACAAACTCATTGAATTATATCATAGTTTCAATATTCCGGATGAAGAAAAAGTTTACATGATTAAAAAATTATATGAAGATTTCGGAATAGACAAAAACGTTTTACAAGAAGCTCATCATTTCACGGACAAAGCTATTTCCACTGTTGACAAAACCAAAATGAATAAAAAACAAAAAGGTATTTTGATCAAATTGGCTATGGATTTGAAAAACCGTACCAAATAATTTACATCACCATTCCTCCGTCAACAATAAGAACTTGTCCTGTAATATAATCACTCAAATCAGAACCTAAAAAAACACATGCCTTAGCCACATCTTCAGGGGTACCGGTTCTTTTTAACGGTATTTGTTTTTTCCATTCTTCCAAAACCTTTTCATCCAAGGCGGCGGTCATTTCGGTTTCAATAAATCCGGGTGCTACTACATTGCATCTTATATTCCTGCTTCCCAATTCCTGAGCAACAGACTTTGAAAATCCGATGATACCTGCCTTGCTAGCCGCATAGTTGGCTTGTCCGGCATTACCTCTAACGCCCACAATACTACTTATGTTGATGATGGACCCTGCACGCTGTTTCATCATGGGTCGAACAACGGCTTTAGTCATATTGAAAACCGATTTAAGGTTTACTTTAATAACTTTATCAAAATCTTCTTCACTCATTCTCAATAGCAAATTGTCTTTAGTGATACCGGCATTGTTTATCAAAACATCAATTTTTCCGAAATCGGCAAGAACCTGATTAACCAATTCTTGTGCCTGATTAAAATCGGAAGCATCACTCCTATAAGCTTTGGCATTGATGCCTTCCTTTGTTAAAAGATTCTCCAACTCCTTGGCTTTTTCTTCCGAAGAGAGATAGGTAAAAGCCACATCCGCTCCTTGTTTGGCCATCTCCATGGTAATGCCCTTTCCTATACCTCTTGATGCTCCTGTGATCAAAACCACTTTGTTTTCCAATAATTTCATCTCTATAAATTTTTTTACTTCTCAAATATACTAAAAACGAATGTATGCTTGTTTGGACAAATCAGTATAAGGAATTCCGCGTCTTTCCAGTGTTTTTTTCCATTGATCGGATAAAAACTTATAATTTCTTTTTCCAATGATAACACGTTCCGGCCGTAAATCATTGAGCACTTTATCCAAGTGTACGTGAGGATTATCTGTCAGGAATAAATCATTCACTTGCATGGGAATATAAATGGAGGAAGAATCCAAAACGAGTAATTTTCTATTTCCTATATGGTAAAGTAAATTCCAATCATTCTTATTCACGTGCTTGACACCGGCTCTACTTTGATAATCATATATAATATGTTTGAACATGGTGCTATCATTTGTAAATACCTGTAAATGGCGGCCTGTTTTTTCAATCAAAGCCGAACCTCCATAGGTATCCGAAAGAAGAACTTGATGTAAAGAATATATCTTGTATTTATCCCAAAGTAACAGGATTTGAAAAATGGATAATGTAAATAAAAAATAAATGATATTTTTGACGCTTAATTTTTTCAATAACAAATAAATTCCCAGCAATAAAACAAATAATCCGATTGCCAAAACAGGAGAAAAATATATTTTATCCGCAATGCCGAAAGAATACTGACTGATCTCCTTAATGATTAATATCTTAAGATGCATTAAACGGTTCAATAATGCCATTAAAAACAGAAAAGGTACATTAAACACGGCCAATGGAATACTCAAAAACCCTACTGCAAGGATGATAGTTAGTAAGGGTATAACCAGTAAATTGGAAACAAGAAAAAGAAAAGAAAACCTGTGGAAATACAATAAGATTAATGGTAACACTCCTATCTGTGCGGCTATTGAGATATAGATCAGATCAATCACATAGCTAAAAATCTTGGTTTTAGGTTTATATATTTTATACATGAGCGGCATAAAAAGAAGAATGGAAGAAACCGCTGCAAAACTCAATTGAAATCCAACATCAAATAGAAACATGGGATCAATAATCAAAATAATTCCGGCAGCCAAGAGCATGATATAAAACATACTTACCTTCCGTTTGCTTTCCAAAGCCCATTGAAGTAGTGAAAACATGATGACTGCTCGCAACACGGAGGGCGGAAAACCGGTTAACCATGCAAATCCCCATAAAAAACCCAGTACAATTACATTAAATATGAACTGATTTCTACTTCGAATAAAGCCGAATAAAAATCGTAAAAACAAAAGCAAAATACCTATATGCATTCCCGATATGGCAAGAACATGCACGATTCCCGAATCCACATAAGATTGTTTGATCTCTCTATCCAACCATTGCCGTTCTCCCAAAAACAAAGCGCTTGCAATGCTCATTGAAATACTGTCCATTCCATTATTAATCCAGTAGGCACGAATTTTTTCCTTTAAAAAATAAGGAGATAGAAACGGAGTCCCGGTAAGTTTCTTTTTCAATATATGTAGCGTGTCCTTTATTCTTAATTGTGAAAAAATTCGTTTTTTTATCAAATAATGGCCATAATCAAATGCATAGGGATAGGCAGGTTGAGGAAGACTTTGCCAGTCGCCTGAAGAAAGTTTATATGTTACCAGGGTACCGGGTGATAAATGATAATTCCATTCTACCGGGATTTTAACTAAAATATGATAATCAACTTTTTGAGTATCCACTTGTTGTAGCTCTGCTATGTATTTATCATAATACGAACCGGGCGAAAGACGGTTTTTTATTTGAAATTGAATCAATTGTTGAGGTTTACTTACACTTTCGGAAAAATCTGCAAATAAGTTATATGCGCTTCTTATTTGCATATAGGTAATACCGGAAAAAAAGAAAAAAATCCAAACCGTTAAAACAAACGGGAAAGAACTACTATATGATTTTATATAAAACCGATGAAGAAAAAATAATATAGCTGTAAGAAACAATAAAACAAAAACACCGTGGATAACTGAAATTTCAAAATAATAGCCTGCCAACAGACCAAGCATCCAAAAAGAAAATATTCCGATAAGGGGATAGGACTCTAAAATGGATATTGTTTTATTCAACGCACAAATTTATGTTCTGAAATTTAGCAAAAAACAAAAACCCCACTGAAAATGGGGTTTTTGCCATAGTAAAAAAGAAAATTTATTGCTTTTGGTAATAAATAATATAATCACCTCCACTCCATTTCTTCATCATTTCACTATCATTTACATAATCAAATTCAAAACCATAATCTACGTTATTATAAGTTACGGTTACATATAATTTCTTTTTAGTT
>JALVDN010000425.1 GCA_027008965.1 Flavobacteriales bacterium
ATTTTCTTTTTTCAAATCATTTGGCAATTTCCACACTTTTGGTCTATTGCATGGTTATGGCATGATGAATATCAAAACGGTGGATATGATTTATTGCCTTCATCAGGTGGAAGAAACCGCAAAAATGCTTGGATTATTTTCCTTTCGGTTTTTGTTTTGTTGCCTTTTATACATTTTATGCACAAAATAAACTCCGTGGGTTTTGAAGCATACACATTGATGCTCATCTTAAGTACATGGTTTGTATATGAAGGATGGAAATTTTTAAAAAATTCAAGTTTGGATCGAGCCCAAAAGTTGATGTTTGCTTCTATTCTTTATCTACCATTGATTTTAATTTTAATCCTAATTGATAAAATAGCATTATTATGAAAATATTTCCTGAGAACGTAAGTGTTTACGGCGATGACATTGATTTCTTATTTTGGCTGATTACCATTGTTGCGGGATTGGCTACTTTAATCGTTTTGTTTTTGGTCATTTATCCCGTATTGACAAGGAAAAAACATAAAGCCAAAGAAAATATTTATGTAAAAGGCGAGGGTTTCAAACAGTTGAAATGGATTTATCTGGCTATTTTTGTTATGGCCGTAGCGGATTTTTCTTTTTTGATTATTGAGTCGGATGGATGGATTAAAACCCAAGAGACCTTACCTGAAAAAGATTTTCATGTGGCCATTGTAGGAAAACAATGGTTATGGGAAATTATTTATCCCGGGCCCGATGGTAAATTATATACCTCCGATGATGTGAAGAAATTCAACACCATGATTGTTCCTCAGGATGCAGTGATTCATATGGATTTAACGGCTTATGATGTTCTGCATAGTGTTTTTATCCCGCATGCAAGGTTTAAGTTTGATTGTTTACCCGGTAGGAAAATAACCCGTTGGGTAGAGTTTACCAAAAGCGGTGAATATCCTATGGTGTGTGCCGAAATGTGTGGCGTAGGACATTCCCGTATGGTTGGAAAGGTAGTGGTTTTACCGCAAGAAAAATTTGAAAAAGAATTGGCTAAAATTTATAAAAAATAAAAATTTATGACTATGAGCACTACACATGAAAATAAAGGATTTTGGCATCGCTTTTTCTTTTCACTGGATCATAAAGACATAGGTCTTCAATATTTGATAACCACAATGTTTATCGCCTTTTTTGCCGGAATTTTTGCTATGGTTTTTCGGATACATTTAGCATTTCCGGACTATCACATTCCCTTATTCGGTATTATTGACGCGAAAGAATACAATATTTTAGTTACCAATCATGGATTGATTATGGTTTTGTGGTTATCCATGGGTATCTTGCTTGCAACCGCAGGTAATTATCTTATTCCTACAATGCTGGGTACAGACGATATGGCTTTTCCCAAATTAAATAAATTATCCTATTGGTTTTTCTTATTGAGTGTGATTATTTTAATTATTTCATTCTTTTTACCTCAAAAAGGATTTGGAGGAGGATGGACCTTGTATCCGCCGCTTTCCGTAGGAGATTTTGGTTATAATACACCTTATAAAACTTTTTCGGACAGATTTTTTTCCTCCAACACTTTTGTTTTGTTGGCTATAGCTTTGGAATTCGTAGCATTGCTCATGGGAGGTATCAATTTTATGGTGACGCTTTTTAATAAAAGGGCCAAAGGAATGGGACTTTTGCAGGTTCCTTTACTCGTGTGGATGATTGTGATTGCCAGCATTTTGTTTATGTTTTCCGTAGGCCCTCTTGTAGCCGGAACATTTATGTTGCTATTGGATATCAACGCCGGAACCGGATTTTATGATGCCAGCAGGGGAGGCGATCCGTTATTGTGGGAACATTTATTCTGGTTTTTCGGTCATCCCGAAGTATATGTGATTTTATTACCGGGTTTGGGAATATTAGCTGAAGTGATAACAACCAACGCCCGGAAAACATTGTTTGGATATAAGTTTATTCTGGTATTGGTTCTCATTGCTACTGTGCTTTCATTGATGGTATGGGCGCATCATCAATTTGTGGCCGGTGTGGATCCGCGTGCGGCCACCGTATTCGGAATATTAACCATCATTATTTCATTGCCTTTTGCCGGTGTCATTCTATCTTTTTTAGCCACTTTGTGGAAAAGCAATTTACGACTTACACTCCCTATGAAATGGGCTATGTCTGCCATCGTCTTGTTTACCATTCTGGGAGGATTTACGGGATTGCATTTGGGAGCGGCACTTTTTGACATGTATGCACATGATACGTCCTTTGTTGTGGCACACTTTCATTATACACTTATCCCGGTTGTTATTTTTGCAGGTATGGCCGGGTTTTATCACTGGTTCAACAAATTTTCCGGTAGAGAGCTTAATCAATTCCTTGGTAATCTTCATTTTTGGTTGACTTTTATATTCTTCAATGGTTTCGGTATTCCATTGTTTTTATTAGGACTTGCAGGTCAACCACGAAGATATGCCGGCTATGACCATATACCCTATTTAAGTGAAGGTTATCTGCCGTTGCTCAGGGAAATTGCCACCATTTCCGCTGTTATTCTGGTTTTATCGCAATTTATATTCATTTTTAATTTTATTTGGTCTGTTTACAAAGGAAAGAAAGTAACCTCAAATAACCCTTGGCAATCCACTACATTGGAATGGCAGACCTCATCCCCACCGCCTCACGGTAATTTTGAAGTGTATCCTGTGGTTTATCACGGGCCTTATGAATATAACCGTCCCGGTGTGGATAAAGACTTTTTACCTCAAAATCAAAAAATTTAATTTCTATGAATACAACTTCTTTATCAAAAATAGCATGGAACCGGATACCACAGGCGCGTTTTGCCATGTGGACATTGATAGCAGGTGAATTTGTAATTTTCGGCGGATTGATTGTTGTTTATCTGCTCAATAGAATGAAATATCCCGGTTGGGGAGAAATGGCCATGCATACCAATGTGGTGGCCGGGACAATCAATACTTTTGTGCTGCTTACCAGTAGTTTCTTTGTGGTGAAAGCGCATGAAGCCGCCGTTAAGAAGAATGTGGAAAAAGTAAAATTTTGGATTTGGCTCACCATTCTGTGCGCCTTGATTTTCCTTGGCATAAAAGCCTATGAATATACCCATGAAATACACTTGGGATTCACTCTATCAAGTCCCGCCTTATTGGAACAAGGCAAACATGTGGAAACCTTGTATTGGGCTTTATACTATACCATGACCGGTTTGCATGGACTTCACGTGGTGGGAGGTGCTTTGGCATTGTTTTTTGTGATGAGAAATGTTGCCAAAACCAAAAGTTACTTCCACAGGATTGAAGCCGCGGGTTTATATTGGCACATGGTGGACATCATTTGGATATTTTTGTTCCCTTTAATCTATCTTATTCACTAAAACAAAAAAATTATGAGTACACACGGAAAACCACAAGGATTAGAACATGAATTATGGGTGCCTGCCGAAGATGATTATCACGGCCATCCCAACTATTTGAAAGTTTATATTTATCTGTTAATTTTATTTGCTATAACCGTTTTTGCTTCTTTGATACCAAACCCGATGATTGTGTTTATCGTGGTGTTCAGTATCTCCATCATTAAAGCTTCAATGGTAATATTGAATTTTATGCACCTCAAATGGGAGCCTAATATCATTTGGTATATGTTGTTGCTTGCATTGATCGCATTAGCTTTTTTGTTTTTAGGATTATACCCCGATACTGTACCCATAGAAAGATTTTTTGTACCTAATGGATAATATTCATTCCATATCATATAAACGAAGAGAGATTATGCCAGGACCGGTGATGGCCATGGTGATGGTCATCATTGTGGAAACCATGTTTTTCGGAGGTTTAATAAGTGCTTATATTTTAGCTAAAATCGCCGAAGTGGAATGGCCTCCGGCAGGTCAACCCCGTCTTCCTTTCTGGCTCACTTTTTCTAATATGATCGTTTTACTGATTTCGGGGATTTTGATGTACAGGTTCTTCAAATCATATAAAACCGGAAACAAATCATTGAAATACTTAACATTTGCAAGTATTTTGGGAATTGTTTTCTTTTTGGTACAAGGGTTTGAATGGCTTCGCATTCTCTTGTTCGGAATCAAAACCGAACCATCACTTTTCGGCAGTTTTTTCTATACCCTTATAGGCATGCACGGACTGCACGTTTTGGCTGGTTTATTGGTGATTCGTTATCTGTATAAATACTTGAAAAACCCTTCTAAAACGGAGGAACAAAAAGTTCATGTAGTTACGGCGGTAGCTCTATTTTGGTATTTTGTGGTTTTACTTTGGCCGGTATTGTATTATTTAACTTATTTGGTTTGAAACTATGAAAAAATTGTCGGTTACTTTAATTCTATTTTTAAATGTTCAGTATATTTGGGCATGCAGTTCTTGTAATAGGGAATTTACACAGGAAGATAAAATAGCTTTCACGCTTGCATCATTGTTACTTCTTTTTTTGGTAGCAACCGCAGGTTATGTAGTATTTAAAATTTATAAAAAATACAGTTTGGATGAAAACAAGCATTAATCTGATTTTAATGTTATTGATTTTGGCAGGAGCTTGTCAATCCAATCGCCCTCATAGAAAATTGCCCGTTCTAAATAAATTTACCGTTCAAAATGGTGATACGATCTACAAAAAAATACCTGAATTTACGTTTCTGAATCAAGACAGTGTTCCCTTCAGTAGTAAACAATTAAAAGGCAAAATTCATGTAGCCGATTTTTTCTTTACTTCTTGTCCGGGTATTTGTCCCATTCTTACCGGACAGATGAAAAGACTTCAAGATTTAACCACTGATATTCCCGATTTAATGTTAGTTTCTTTCACCGTGGATCCAGCCAGGGATACACCTTCCAAACTCAAACAATACGGAATGCATAACAGAGCGGATTTTTCCAATTGGGTTTTTCTCACCGGCCCTGAAGATTCCATTTATCACATAGGACGTCGAGGATATTATCTGGGCATGGCCAAAGACTCCACCGAACCCGGCGGTTATATGCATTCGGGAAAATTCGTGTTGGTGGATTGGAACGGACTCATACGTGGATACTATGACGGAACCGATGCCAATGATGTGGACAGATTAGTAAAAGACCTTTACATTCTACTTGAAGAAAAGAATGATTAAAAAGAATTATAACAAGCAAATAGCCTACTGGTTGCTTACGGGCGGTTTTATGGTTTTATTGATGGTAGTGATTGGTGGAATTACCCGGTTAACTCATTCGGGACTCTCCATCGTAACTTGGCAACCCATAACGGGCATTTTACCGCCTATGAACGAGGCCGAATGGAACCAAGCTTTTGAAGCCTACAAAAAAATCCCCGAATACCAAAAGGTGCACTTCTATTTTACACTTGAAGACTTTAAAAAAATATATTTCTGGGAATATATTCACCGTGTTATCGGTCGCTTTCTAGGTTTACTTTTTATCATTCCTTTCATTTATTTTTTAATAAAAAAACGAATACAGAATAAAGCTCTTCTTAAACGTTTACTACTAATTTTTATCTTAGGAGGTTTACAAGGTTTTGCAGGATGGTATATGGTCAAGAGTGGATTGGTGGAAAACACAAGTGTAGATCATCTGCGATTGGCATTGCATATGAGTATAGCCATGATTGTATTAGGAGTTATTTTTTGGACCGCCTTACAATTATTGTTTCCAAGCGTTGAAATCAAACGGCAAACCCTTAAAAACGCTTTTTTATTTTTTTTCTTTCTCCTGATCATTCAAATTATTTACGGAGGATTTACGGCCGGACTTAAAGCCGGACATATTTTTCCAACTTATCCCAAAATGGGGGCTTCATGGTTGCCGGAAATAGCGTTGAAAATGCAAGAAAAACTGGGGGTTGAAGCATGGGTAGAATTTCCGGTTAATGTGCAGTTTATTCACCGGTGGTTGGGTATGTTACTTTTAATTTATTTTATTTTCATCTTCATAAGAAACTATAAAACCGCTTCAGAAACTCTAAAAAAATGGTTACTTGCAGGATTTATTATTATCAATTTGCAATTCATACTGGGAATTTTGGTGATTATCTACCATGTGCCTATTTCGTTGGCCGTAATTCATCAACTGACCGCATTTATATTGTTTTTGATTATTCTGGGAACATTATACTTTGCTAAAAAAAGAAAATCACCTTTCTTATAGCAATTGATATAAATCTTGTATTTTTGATGAGATAAAAATCTAATTATGAAATTCACCTATACAGAAAAAAAAGATACAAGATCGGGTTTTGGCGATGCATTACTGGAATTGGGTCGTGAAAATGAAAATATTGTGGCACTCACGGCCGATTTGGCCGGTTCGGTGAAGATGACCGCCTTTGCCAAAGAATTCCCCGACCGTTTTTTTGATGTTGGAATCCAGGAAGCCAACATGATGGGAATGGCAGCAGGTTTCACCATAGAAGGAAAAATACCTTTTGCATCCACTTTTGCAGAATTTGCCACCGGACGGGTATATGATCAAATCCGGCAATCCATAGCCTATTCCGAAAAGAATGTAAAGATT
>JALVDN010000426.1 GCA_027008965.1 Flavobacteriales bacterium
GAAATAAGGTTTCACCCGAAAGGAATGATTTTTGTAACTTACAGCAATTAAAAAATTCACCGGGATGAAACATGTGAGCCTTGTCTTTTTTATTTTCATGTTGTTTTTAATATCGGCCCAAGAGTATGAGCGACCGGCTTATGTGGAGCAGGAGATGAAAAGTGCGCAAAAGCGGTTGCATTTTAAGGCCAATCCGCATACGGGAAATTATGATTTGACCTATCAAAGGATGCATTGGCATGTGGATCCGAGGAATTATTATATTGCCGGTGAAGTGGATGCTTATTTTACCATGCTGACCGATTCGCAGGACATTGTTTTTGATTTGTCTAATTCGCTCACGGTCAATCAGGTGGTGTATCACGGTCAACCGGTGAGTTTTCAACATCAAAATGATGAACTCAAAATATTTTTTCCGGCTGCACTTTCGTCCGGCACACAAGACAGTTTGCGGATAGATTATGAAGGAACTCCGGGAACGAGCGGTTTTCAGTCTTTTGCAACGGACTATCACAATGGCGTTCCTGTTTTATGGACTTTATCCGAACCCTACGGCGCTAGGGATTGGTGGCCTACCAAACAAGATTTGGTTGATAAAATAGATTCCATTGATGTGTTTTTACACTATCCGGAGCAGATTAACGGTGAAATTATGCAAGGGGTTTCCAACGGGGTTTTGGTGGATGAGACCGTGCAAGGCGGTACTAAAATTTCGCATTGGCGTCACAGACATCCCATTCCGGCTTATTTGGTGGCCATAGCGGTGACCAATTATACGCATTATGCACATCAGGCGGGATTGTTCACACCGTTTCCTATTGATAATTATGTTTATCCGGAAGATTTATCTTATGCACAAACCCAAACGTCTGTAACGGTGGATGTTATGAATTACTTTGAAACCATATATGGCGAATATCCTTTTTCGGATGAAAAATATGGACATGCCCAGTTTGGTTGGGGCGGAGGAATGGAACACACTACCATATCATTTATGGGCGGATTTTCCAGGGGACTGATTGCTCATGAACTGGCTCATCAATGGTTTGGTAATGATGTTACTTGCGGTTCGTGGGCGGATATTTGGCTCAACGAAGGTTTTGCCACTTTTTCCGAAGCACTTACCCAACGTCATTTTGACGGAAATAATGCGTTTGTTTCATGGAAGATATATGCGAACAACCTGATTACGCAACGGCCGCATGGTTCGGTGTATGTGTATGATACAACTAATGTAGGAGCCATTTTTGATTGGCGGACTACCTATTTGAAAGGTGCCATGGTTTTGAATATGCTCCGGTTTAAATTGGGTGAAACAGAATTTTTTAATGCAGTCTATGACTACAAACAACAATTCAGCGGATCTTATGCCAAAACGGAAGATTTTAAAAGTGTTTTGGAAGCATCAACAGGCGAGGATTTAGACGAATTTTTCAATGATTGGGTATATGGAAAAGGCTATCCTTCATATCAAGTGATATGGCAAAATCTTTCGGGAAATTTATACCGGGTAACGATTGA
>JALVDN010000427.1 GCA_027008965.1 Flavobacteriales bacterium
TGTACTACCTTACCGATGAAGAGGTTAAGGCTATCTATACCTATTTACAAGAGAGTAATAAAAAGGATTAATGGTCACTCTTATAAAGAAACTCAATACTCGATGTATTAGGTGGCATAATAATAATATCGGTCTCAAAACGTTTACCATGTTCAACTCTTACTTTTGCACCATTGAGTCCATCTCGGTTAAGGTAGAGTAGCGAGACATTATTGGAGATTTTACTTCCTACCTCTAGTGAGAGTTGGTCATGTTCATCTGTACCTACAGCAAAGTGGTCAATGTTAATTCCTAAACTCTTCATAAGCCCTTTGGCAAAAGTTCCACCAAGAAGCGTATAGGCCTCTGCCCCTTTTCCATTACTTGTTCCTGTCTCATCAAATAAAATCAGTGAAAGAATCTCCTGTTGCGTTAAGTAGGGGTCCGAGTTAAAGTTAACAATTGGCTCTTCTGAGGTACCAGAGATAAAGATATGAATGGTATATTGCTCTTTAACATAGTTTGCTTTTATGTCAAGTAGTGGTTTTCTTGCATCTCCTGCAAAGTAGAGATGACTCTCATCTAAGGTAAAGTGTTTATCCTCTAAATCATAATACCCATCTTTTATGGTCGACATACCCGTAATGAGCATATGTTGTTTGTAGTTTTTGACAATAGTTATCTCACTAAAAAAGCTTACTTCTGCACCATCTCCTTTGTAGAGCAGTGGCTTAGAGCTATTTATTTTAAGATAGAGTTTTAAATTTTGGAAAGGAGCCTCTTGATTCTTCAGCATATCTTGAACAATGATAATATCGGAGTCCTCAATAATCCCTGCTGTAGGTAACTCATATTTGATGCTGTTCCCTAAAATATTAACACTACCCGAGACATCAAACCTATCTCCTAAAACCTTTGTCTTAACATCAACATTCAACAGAAGGTCAAAGTTCTTATTTTTAAAGTGATAAGGAGTTGCCTTAACAAAGAGTGTTCCTCTTCTCTTCTCTAATCCATACTCTCCTTTGATTAACACAGCATCATTAATCCAAAGCTCTTTTATATGTAATTTGCCATTTTTAAAAGATAGGTAGGATTGTTTATTGGCAAAGAAGTTATGAATATACTCATTTTTATCTATACGAAAATGATACTTCTCTAATAGAATATTTAAATCTTTATCAATGGTCACATCTGTATTGAGATTATAGAGATTAAAAACCGAAAGATTCACGCCTGTATCGGAGAGATATTTGATATTTTTACTCTCGATATGACAAGAGAGTTCATCATTACTCTTTTGAGTTAAACGTATATCTACTGCACCTTGAATATTAGGAGCTTCAAAATCATAATAGTATTGTAAAAGGTTAAGGCTCTTTCTAAGATTGGCAATATGACTCTCTAACTGCATCGCTCCTCTTGAATTGGTTGTGATATGAATTGGCACATCATCTAAAAGAACTTCTGCATTTAAGAGTTTCAATTTTTGAATATCATAGCTTAACTCTAAGCTTAAACTCTCTTGATTATCTA
>JALVDN010000428.1 GCA_027008965.1 Flavobacteriales bacterium
GTAAAAGAGTTTTTCAGAAATGCCCTCAAATCCGAAAAACTTACCGGTTAATTCATTTATCCTTAAATTATTTTAAAAATTTGAAGATAAAATCTGTCAATCTATAAATCGGGCTGAGCAAAAATCTGGATTATAAAAATAACTTTTGTTTCTAATCCTAACAACAAGAAATCTTGCCGGGTGAGACCGGCTGACCGAAACCCGGCAGGGTTCCGAGGCCGGCGGCAAGACCCAACGGCGAGCCGGCGGGTTGCGAGCCGTTGGTGGCTTGACGGCTAACTCCTGAAACCTCAGGTTTCAGGAGCCAATAAACATTTATTTTTCCGCAGGTTTAAAAACGGCTTTATACCGAGCATGTTTGGTTACTTCCTCCTTGCTGAACCGGTCGGGATAAAGACCACCGTTTACATAGGTCTGTGCTTGATCTGTATAGTGCGGACTGCCGGGAACACCACATTCACCTGCTGGTAATATGCTGAATGACTCATCCCAATCGGCCGTATTGAATATGTGTTTTTGAGATGCTCCGAAGTCTGAAACGTAAGGATTTGATATATTGTAAGTGAACGGATTGACTGTATTGGTTGACCCCGGAGCTTGCAAATCCCGGTTTAACCCGAAAAGTTTATCCAAAAGCTTCACTTTACCCATGGGATGTTCCAAATGAAGCGGATGCAATGCGCCCCAAGTTTTATGCGTCCAATCGCCGTATTTATTTTGTAAAGTATCCAAAGCTTGATGAAATGATATTAGAGCCAAATCCGAAAAGGTTTCTTTATCCTCCGTATTCACATTGTCTATCCAAACGGATGAGGTGTCCCTGAAAACCCGGTCGGTCAGGTATTTATGCATCAAAAACGATGCATAATAGGCTTTGAATAAATCCGGTGACAATTCATCGCTCACAAGATTTCGAACGAATTGACGCATGATTTCTTCAAAAACAATGGGTGCTTTACTGTCCTTTTCATAGCGTGCATCCCATGCGTTGAGTATTTCCAATGCTTGTTTTTCTTCTTGACTTTCAAATTGATTTTTGTTTAAAACTTCTTTCAAAACAGGAAGAAAACGTCGGGCTCTCACCGATAAATGGTCATAGAGCATACGGCGGAAATCTTGCGTTGATAGCTTGGCTTTTTCTTCAAGCATTTCACGAATGCGAATAATACGATAGGGCAAATCATACCATTCACTTATATACAAACTATCAGCAAAAGATTTATTATTGGCAGAAGATACATAACCACGCTCCGGATTGTATTCATAGGGTAAATCCTCGAAATCCACATAAGATTTCCAATCATATTCATCTGTTTCACCGGGCATAAACAAATAAGCCGGGCCTTTTCTAACGGGCACTCTTCCCGTGCATTGAATACCGATATTTCCTTCGGTGTCGGCATAGGCAATGTTTTGACTTACCGCTTTGAAACCCCGTGCCGCTTGACGGAATTCTTCCCAATTTTTGGCCACATTAAAATAGTATAAAGCGTTCATTTCATAACTCTCTTCG
>JALVDN010000429.1 GCA_027008965.1 Flavobacteriales bacterium
CGCAGCACGACTTCTTGCTTGCGCTTCGCCGACCAACGTTTCACCGATGATTGCTTGCTCATGGACACCTCCTCTTGCTCTCACTCTGAGACCAAATGTGTATCCAGAATATTCGAGGGGCAACCCAGGAGTCTTAATCCCCTTTCTATCGGGTCTGTTTTTCCAACCAAGCAAGCTGCAAGTAAGAGAGTGGATGTGTGTCTTAATCCCCTTTCTATCGGGTCTGTTTTTCCAACCTATTATATCACCGATTCTGCTCCGATAGTCGTCTTAATCCCCTTTCTATCGGGTCTGTTTTTCCAACCTCCTGCTCCTGCGCAAAACGACTTCGACGATGATGTCTTAATCCCCTTTCTATCGGGTCTGTTTTTCCAACCGATTACTGGCCAGGATGGTGATGTCTTCTGGGGTCTTAATCCCCTTTCTATCGGGTCTGTTTTTCCAACTTGAGACTGTTAGAAAATTGACTGATAAAGAATTGTCTTAATCCCCTTTCTATCGGGTCTGTTTTTCCAACGGAACGGGAGTTCCAATTAGGTAAACAGTTAATGTCTTAATCCCCTTTCTATCGGGTCTGTTTTTCCAACGGATCATTTGATCCTCTACCCAAATGGTATCATGTCTTAATCCCCTTTCTATCGGGTCTGTTTTTCCAACAGATGGTAGAGGCAAAGAGGGGTCGCACCCCTTCGTCTTAATCCCCTTTCTATCGGGTCTGTTTTTCCAACTAGGCACGCCGGTATCACTCGTGCTGGAGGCATACGCGTCTTAATCCCCTTTCTATCGGGTCTGTTTTTCCAACCTGACGAGAACGGCAACTGGATCCATAATTCTGGGTCTTAATCCCCTTTCTATCGGGTCTGTTTTTCCAACATAGAGAGCTTTACATCGAAACATACAATGGGTCTTAATCCCCTTTCTATCGGGTCTGTTTTTCCAACGCAATGCGTAATAAATCTCCCAAAAAAGCGATTGTCTTAATCCCCTTTCTATCGGGTCTGTTTTTCCAACACAGAGTTTATGATTGTTGCAGGGAATAAGAGGTCTTAATCCCCTTTCTATCGGGTCTGTTTTTCCAACTGCTCCGCCCAAATTCCCTTTGCCAATCCAAGGGTTGGAAACGGGGTTGCCGGTTTTTTTTGCAATGCCACAAAGGTGTCTCATGATTCCTCCCTCTCCTCGCCGCAGCCAAGGCCATCCGGCAGGGAAACGCCGGTCAGATGGATGCCTTCCGGGAGCCCCTGCCTTCCCAGGACTTCCGCCCGCGCTCCCTCCGGAAGAGGGTAAATGCGGATGTCGTCTTCGCGCGGATCGATCACTTCCCCGAGCTCCCGGCACAGCCGATCCACCGTCACGGCATCGGCATGGAGATAATAGACCGAGTACTGGACCGGCATGGCGTACTCCAGCACGATGCGGTGCACCCGCCCCAGCCGCTTCGGATCACCGATATCATAGCACAGGAGCCGGGGCAGTGGTTTGCGGATGGCCATGTTCCGAACACCCTCAGGCG
>JALVDN010000430.1 GCA_027008965.1 Flavobacteriales bacterium
TGCTTATTGGGAGTGGGATTGGTTTAATTCGGGTTGGAGAAACTGGCATCCCGAAAATGACGGGTTTATTGCCGTTTACAGAGCGCGGAGAGAGGTTGTTCAAAATGCATCACCTGCATTTACACCCGGAGCAGGGGATTCCAATTATATAACCATGAATGATGCCAACCATACTTCCCTTTGGGATGCAGGACAAGGACATTTTGTAAGTGAAGTGGCCCCATATCTACATTATGGCTTGTATGCCGCATACAGGCCGGGACAAAGTATTCCGGAAAAGGATCAAAATTTACAAGTTCGGCAAACACCCGAATATCCCGTTTATTTGAGTAACGGAACGATCTTGGAATCACTAAACGGTCAAGCCCATTTGATTATTGAAGATGATAATGCATCCTATGAAGTGAGTGTATTATCAACTCATCCTTTGGATGGAATAACATTATCCAAAGACAACCGGAAAATAAAACTTTCCAAAGAGTTTGAATCATATCGCGATGAATTTACCGGTGCGTATATGACCCATTTTTCAGTGGATAATTTGGAAAAAGGCGTTTGGAATGTTTCTACATCGCAAAAGGAATTGGTTTTTATTGTTAACAATCTTACACCCACCACTGCTTTTGGTGTAAAATGGAACATCAATAAAGAATATGGTTATGAAGGCAAGCCTGTTGAAATCAAAATCAGCAATAACCAGGACCTGGATATTCAAAAAACGTTTGTGATGGGGGTTCTAACCGAAATAGGAAATCAAAACGGTATCATTCTTCCCGAGAAACAAAAAATGAAGATTTTGGTTGCACGCTATCAAAACAGTGATGAAAAAGCACACCTTTATCAGATTTCTTTGGGAGATTTGAATCCCGGATCACGCTATGCCTTGAGAATTATAGCCCGAACTACCGAAGGTAAAAGTTTATTGGATAGAAATGTCATCACAACATTTTATGTACCGGAAGATATTCCTGTCAGGGAAATTACCGTTTCCAACAAACAACAACTTGACAACCTAGAAAACGGAAGTATTAAAATTTTCCCCAATCCTGCAACCCGTACAGCTTATATCTCATTGCCTTTCAAAGGACAAAAAACCATTTCTGTTTATGATGTAAGCGGAAAGCAAATAGAACAAATCCTGACCCATGAAGGCTTTGTTGAATTGGATGTTTCGGATTATACAAAAGGCTTGTATTTGATTAAGGTGAAGTTTGAAAACGGAACGGAAAAGCTTAAGTTGATTGTAAAATAGTCTGTAGATATTTAAAATAAAAAACCGGGAAATGAGTCCCGGTTTTTTTGTTTTTATAAGTGATTCACTCATTTGTTTTCTTGGTATGGAAGCAATTGAATAACGGTTGATTTTGTTTCTTTTAATGACTTGTTGAACGCTTCCGGAAAATGAGCTTTTAAATAAGGGAAATCGTCCACCAATAAAATAGGTTTGTTTTGTAGTATCCCACGAGCAAAAGCTAAAAATTCACGCTGTTGATGATTCATTTTCAAACCGTTTTCTCCAATAGGGTCATCCAAGTTTAAATTCATCTCGAATTTTTTCTTCAGCAAGTTATATTTTTTTTCAAGAACCGGCTTTGTTTTTTTTGATCGGGAGCGTGTAACGGCTTCATAGACTGTTCTTCCCGTAAAAGGTAACCCCGTGGATGCAACAGCGATATGCCGCCTGACACTATGTGGTGAATATTGACGTATATCCTTGCCTTCCAACATAATTTGTCCTTTATAGTCTTCTTTAATTCGAAGTAAAGCTAAAATGATATCCATGGGAGATACATTTGAAGGAAGCATCAAGGTATTTAGGTTTTGATTGACAACTTTAAAGTTGATGGGTGTGGAATTATAAAAAACAACCCGGTTGAAATAAATTTTGGGTTGATTGGCTTTCATCTTCAAACCGTTGTGAATGGGTTCTTTAGGAAGGTTTAGAATATGTTTCAGTTTTTTGAGTGAAATGTTCCCCAATTTATAAACGGTTTCAATCATAAATAAACGTCTGATAACCGGTAAAATAGTCAAATACAAAAGAATAAAACTGATCAAGTGGCTTTGGTGGATTTCTCCGTAATCTCGTATGCGATAAAAAAGAAACAAGACGATTCCTAAGATAAAATACTGGAAGAAAGAAATAAAGGCTTTATTCAGCACAAACCATTGGTTGTAATTAATATCCGCCTGTTTAACGGCTTCCGAACGTTTGGTGTATTTTTTGAGTTCCACTTTTTGTTTATTCAATGCAATTACATTGAGAATACTGTTCAAAGTTCTGCTTACAAATGACAATTGAGCGGAGGTTTTATCGCGTTTTTGTAAGGAATAAAATTCCACCTTCCGAATGATTATTCTAAGCAAAAACCATGAGAAAATAAATAGAATTATAACTGCGATAGCTCCGGCATGGTGGAGTTTATAAAGCCAATAAAAAGCCGTGATAATCATTAAGGTATCTATCACCAACCTGATGGTTCCCTTGATATAAAGATTTTTTAAACTATTTATGTCGCCCGAATATCTCAAAAGATATTTTCCCGTTCCTTGTTGTTGATAAGTGGGATAAGCTAATTGAAGTTGATGTTGAAAAAGATAATCTTTGATTTCTTTGATAAAAATGGCTGCTTCTTTACGCAGCAAAAATTCAAACCAAAAGAAAAACATAAATCGAAGGAAAATCAAAACAAAGAAAAACACAATGAATTTAGGCACCGTGTTCCACCATTCATCGGGGATAAACTTGAGAAAACGAACACGGCGCGATTGCATATGAAATACAAGTTGATAATATTTACCAATGCTGATAGGAATGAAAACGGTTAGAATATTGGCTGTCAAACCTATCAGAACGATCAACAGAGTGATTTTCTTCCGTTTTTTGATGAAATCAACAATCGGATTATTATCGAATGGATTCTCCATGAGCTATCATCTTGGGTTCATCTTTAAAAGGTGGAAAAAGCAGGTTAAATTTTTTCTTGTCCAGAAAATCTTCAAGCGTGAAAACCGGAATATGGGTGAACTGTTTCACTTCCTTTATCATAAGCGGACTGGCAGTGAAAACCCCTGATAATAAAACAGGTGGTTTCTCGATATTTTCCATATATTCAATACCGCTCTTGACCGAAAGACTATCCACGGCCGAGAGGACCGTATAATCTATTTGTTTCATAAATTCATCATGATGTAGGAGCATATAAGTTTCACGTTGCAGTAATCCGTCGGCAATTTCAATGATGACGACATCAGGGTTTCCAACCTCCACTTTTTGCAATAAAGTTTCGTATAAATTTAATAATTCATCCGGTTCGCACATGTATGTGGAGGGAAAACCTACGTATGAGAAATCAATGGATTTAAAAGCTCCACCGTCACGTACAAAACTGCAATCTTTGGCATAAACCGTTCCGGTGAGTTTGATATATGCCACTTTTTTACCTTGACGATAGAAACCTCTGCTTAAATAGGCCGCCGTAGTGGTTTTACCACTATCCATTCCCGAACCTAATGAGAGAATGATAGGAAAATCTCTCTTATTAAACGGATTAAAGATCGCCGGTTTTTCTTCATAATACTTCGTATTGACAACGCGGTTGTTTTCATCCACAGCATAGCCAACCAAACGAACTTCCGTAGGACCTATATTTTTATAACGTTCATGCATCGACTCGAGGACACCAACCACGCCTCCTTGTCCCAAAATTTGATAACGCGGATAATAACGGTCCGGCACATAACCTTCAAACTGATTGGCGGCATATCGGGTGCCGAAAGCGGCCAAAATCAAATCCCCCGGAAAAAGATAAGAATTATTACCGTTGACTCCCTGAAGGGCCTTGTGTTTTCCTATATTCAACACTTTGAAAACGGCTACATCACCGGCCTTGGGAATATAACTCTTTCGAATTTGACGATTGATTTTATAATTTTTTATCTTTTTGGTGATGATGCTTTTTTTTATTTTTTTCATGATAGTAAATTTTTTAAAGTTTATAACCAATAATCAACCCCCACACATGGAAGTTATAAAACGGACGACGTATTTTTCCCGTATTCGGGTTTAAGCTGTGAATCGGATTTCCTCCCAAAAGATTGGAATTAAACTCTTTTTGAAGCATATAATAAACTTGTAATCTCAAGTGATCGGAAGGATATAATTTCAATCCCGTTTTAATCCGGTAAGCATGCAATCCGTCGGGAGGGAGCAAGTCGGTTTTGTTTCCGTTGGAATCATAATATTGGAGTAAACGACCGCCTTGATACCAATAGATTTTTTGAGCAATAAAAGGACGCATTTTCAAAGGCATCATACGTTTGTTTTTATATTCCAAGTCCAAACGATAATAAAATCTTTGTCGCCATTTGGCCCGCCGGGTGAAATGATGTTCGGCCGCCACATAATGTTTCATATAGACATGTCTAACGATTTTGTGATAATATTTAAATCGGATTCCCACACGATGATAAACAACTTGTTTATTGGGAACCACATCAAGCGAAAAGGTAGGTGTATAATGGATCCCTATCAAAGTATGCCTGAATGTTTTGATTTTAAAACTCAAATCGGATTGAATAAAGTTCATTCGTCCGGATTGTAAATTCATTGAATTGACCTGAAAATAGCTCATCCCCAATGTTTTATTGAATTTTTTATAAACATAGAACGAACCCCAAAACATGCTTCGTGATGTTTCTTGAACTTGCGCTTCAACCGGATTAAACATCCAAATGATAAATAGTCCGTAGATTATGATTTTATAATTACTCATACTTTGTTTTTTGATTTGTTTTGTTGGTATAATCTGATTTTTACTGACAATCACTTTCCAATTTCATCTTATTTTGATCATCCGTATATAATTTCACTTTTTTATCTTGTCCGGCATCATCCATTTCTTCCACCAACCAATCGGCCGAAAAGTCCGGTACCGAATTCAATTGTATATGCAATACGATTTGTCCGTTGGATACCGATGCACTCCATTGTCCCGTGAAAGTTTGCGATTGATACGTCACCTCAAGCGTGCCGCCGTTTATAAAATGAAGTGAATAGTCTTCATACGTATCACTCAAATCCGTTCCGTTTCTTTTTAATTCATCCAATTCCCAATCCGGACAGCCCGTTAAAAGATTAATCAATTGCTGCGTGGTACATCCTGCACAATCATCGTCATTATAGTCAAAATCATCATCCTCATCACAATCATCTACATGATTCTCAATGGTTTGAACCATTTGCTCTACATTATGTATATTCACCTGTGTGCCATCCGAAAGTTGAAGCACGATAGGAAAACTAAAAATCAAAAGCGACGAACCATCCAATCCGTCAACCCATTGAAACAATTCCTTATCATTATGCGAAATAAGATTTTGATTTTGTTCGGTCACCGTATTGAAAATTTGCAATGCAACCGGATAAACAAAATCCACACACTCAATGTCGTCATCCGGAACATTTTCACCTGGCGTTTGTGACTGATAATGTGTAAATTCCGATGCATTTTGCACTGTTACTTCCGAATAATCATAAAAAACAAGCGTCACCGGAAAAACAATTTGAATATCATACGAATCCGAATCGTCCAAAATATCCTCCACATCTTCCAAATCATCAACCGATTGAACCGTCACCGATTGGCCGTCTACAATCACCGTATAAGGCATTTTGATGCTAAAATGATTGGCGCGGTCAACAATATTATCAAAAGACCCGTCATGCATCGTCACACGTCTAATGAGCTCCGCCGCTTGTGTTCCGTGAGCAATTCCTTGATTTTCAGGACCCGTTTGATTAATGATCTCTTCTTTCCTGCAAGCATTATTGAGCATTCCGATGATGAAAAACCAAACCAAAAATTTGTTCATTGTACTCATCTTACTGATTTGTTCGTTTTACTATTAAAACAACTTACTTTCCCGAATTCCTGAAAAAACCTGAAAAATTTTTTTTAAAAAACGCCGCAAGCCCCTACGGGTCTTGCTTCGTTGGTCGCCCGACCTGCGCTGTCGCTTGTTCGGGCTTTGGCTACGTGAACCGCCCTACGGGCATTTCACTCCGCACCTCCGGGAGCCAAAGGCTTCCTTCACATAAACAAATCCAACACAAACGCCTTTGTCTCCCTCCGGACTTCGAGAGCCTGCGGCTTCCACACCTTCCGGCACAATTGCCCCGCCTTGTCTCTCTTCGTGACTTCGCAAGCCGGCCCGCCTCCGCTTATGCTCTGGCGGGCGTCTTGCTACGTGACGCCCCCAAGCCCTTCGCCCTCCGCTTCGCTCCGGGCTCCGGTCTTGTCGGCGGGCTCGGTAAACCGGCGCTTACCATAAACCCAAACGCAAATGCCACGCTTGTTTTCCCTCGCATGCTCGCAAGCCTTCGGCGGACGCCTTGCGGTTTTTCCGCACACCGCCTTGTCTTGCTGCGCCATCTTCGGAGCCTGTATGCCGCCTCGCT
>JALVDN010000431.1 GCA_027008965.1 Flavobacteriales bacterium
CGTTTTCATCAATAGAAAAGTTTATTGAATGATAAAAGATATTTGTTTTACAAAAGATTGGCTTGACGGTTTTAAAAGGCAAAACCGGTATAGACATATAGACCCGGCTATTCTTGAAAAAATGATTTATGCTTTACATTTGGTTGAACAACTCAAAATACATGGTCTGGATTTTGTTTTCAAAGGAGGAACAAGTTTAACCTTGTTGTTCAATGATTTTAACCGCTTTTCAATTGATATAGATATTGTTTGCCGCCCAACTCATCCGGACGAAATTGAAACCGTCTTGAAAAGGGTGGCAAACGCATCCAAATTTAATTCATTCAAATGGGATGAAAAGAGAAGTTTTAAACCGGGGGTTCCAAAAGCGCATTACACTTTTTATTTTGATCCCGCAACACCAGGAAAACATTCGGGAAGTATTAATTTGGATATTTTGTTTGATGATTTTTTATATCCTGAAATAATTGAAGTTCCTCTCAAAACAAAGTGGATAGTCGCGGAGGAGGAAACCCGAATTAAAGTCCCGAGTATTGACGCTATAACCGGCGACAAACTCACCGCTTTTGCACCCGACACCATCGGAATACCTTATTTTAAAGGTGGGATTTCATTCTCAATGGAAATCATAAAACAACTTTTTGATTTGGGTAGATTGTTTGAAAAAATCAGTAGTGTTGAAACCGTAGCCCGGAGTTTTGATGTTTTTTCCCGTCGTGAGATAGCATATAGAAAACATTTGCAATCATCGATTTCATCCGGACTTGTTTTGGAAAACATATTCACAACTTGCGCTATTTTGGCCAAAAGAGGGAAAGGAACAAAAGATGAAATTTTAAAGTTCAAAGAATTGCAGAAAGGTATAAAATCTTTCGGTTCGGGATTTTTGATAACGGGAAATTTTAGATTAGAGGAGGCCATATCCACCGCTGGACGTATTGCGTATCTTTCGGCTAAACTAATGACAAATGATTTTACGCCTATCGAATATTATTCCGGGCAAAGCATAAAGGACAGGGAAATTCACAATCCCGGGTGGAATTTTTTAAACAAACTAAAAAAACTACCCGATAAGTCGGGGTTCTATTATTGGTATAAAGCTTTGGAAATATTAAATTTACTGTAACTGATTGTTTAGTTTACCTGACAACCTGCACCACCAGACTCTCCCGTCCCAGCAGTGTATAAATCGTTTCCTTGGCGTTCCACGCACAATGCTACATCACTACACACAACCCCTCAAACTCGGAAATTTCCCTAACCTTACTTCACCAACTGCCCGCTCGTGGAAGTGATAAGGGAAAATACGGCAAACCGCTACCTAAATTAGTTTATTTTCAGGCCCGGATGCGGGACTAACCCGGATGGTTTCGCCCAGGGCTTTTAAAATTTTCATGACGGTTTCGAAACGCGGGCGGGCGCCGGGCCGCAAAACTTTGTATAAACTTGTCCGGCTCATACCCGTGGCCTCCGAAATACGGCGCATACCCACGGCTTTGGCCACATGC
>JALVDN010000432.1 GCA_027008965.1 Flavobacteriales bacterium
GTTCTATATCGGAGGTCTTATTGCTGTTCTTGTAGGGGTTGGTATAGCATTGCTTTGGGGAATCCCAGCAGCACTTGCTGGTGGCGAAGAGTATGCAAAGGGGATCTTTTGGGGGCAGTATGCTGGACGAGCTGTAGATTCGTTTGCCCATAAACGCCCCTTTTGGTGGTATCTCTACTGGATACCTATTATATTGCTTCCTTGGATCCTTACGCAACCATTCTGGAATGGTGTAAAAGCTATAAACGAGGAGAAGTTTTTCGATAATGGCATGAAGTTTTTAGCGGTTTGGCTCCTTGGAACGCTTCTGATCTTTTCACTCATTAGCGGCAAGCAGCTCCACTATATAGTACCAGAGTTTGGTGGGTTTGCAATGCTTGTAACACGCATGATCTCGAAAGCAAAACTCCACTCTTTTAAAGCTCGCGTTGTAGGAGGGGTTTTTATACTTTTTGGGGCACTCTCTCTCATCGCACCATTTTTTATAAAAGGTTTTCTGCTTGCTTATTTAGATATAACTGCTTTTTGGATAAGTGGAATAGTTTTAATCCTCTTTGGGCTCTACTTTTTTATTAAAAAATTTAGCAATAAACTACAATTTGTATCACACTTAGCGTGGGGATCGCTACTTGTTATCTTTGTTGTGCATTATCTGCTTCATATCTACTTAGATACACAAAATTTAACAAAAATCTCACGCTCAATTGCAAAACTCCAAGAGAGCGGCAAAGTGGTTGCCCACTACAGAAAATACCACGACCAATACCACTTTTTAGGGCGGCTCAAAGAGCCATTAAAGATACTCAAAACTAGTAAAGAGTTTGATGAGTATATCAAAACAAATCCAAACGATGGAGTTATTCTATATTTAAAGAGAGATAGACCATATAATCAAGATGTAGTAATCGATAAGGGCAAACTACGGACACAAAATATTCTTTTAATACGGGCAAAGGATTATAATAGACTCTTCAAGTAGCAAGGAGCAAAGATGAGTGAACAAATTGAGGTATAATATAAAAAAAGTTACAAAGGGACTGTTATGGCGTATATAGAGTTATGCAAATATGAGGAAATGGATCCAGAGATTCAAGAGAGAGCAAAGCCGATTTTAGAGAAGACTGGGAAGCTTGGGGAGATCTTTGAGCTCTTAGCTCTCGATAAAGATCTCTACTTTAGTACCGATGCGATGGTGCAAAACTTTCTTTTAAAAGAGACACTCTTGCCCTATGCAACCAAAGAGCGGATTGCTCTGCTTGTCTCTAAAGAGAATAGCTGTACAATGTGTGTAGATGTGCATAAAAATATTGCAAAGATGCTAGGGATGAGCGAAGAGCAAGTCGAAGAGACCTTGCAAGGTGTTGATGCAATCAATACAGACCAAAAAGAGAAAGAGCTTTTACGATTTTGTATAAAGGCTTCTAGCAAAGAGAACTATAAAACAACTCAAGAGGATATTGACGCCATAAAAGCCCTAGGGTATAGCGAACTAGAGATACTT
>JALVDN010000433.1 GCA_027008965.1 Flavobacteriales bacterium
GAGCCGCCCCGTGACCGGAAAGAACAATATCAAACCGAAAAAGATTCCATTTTAAGTTTTCTTCAAACACATACTTATACTATCGATGCGGATATGAATTTTGTGTTAGATACTTTCACTGATCCCAATACCCAAACGCCTCTCATCAATGTTATGCAAACGGTTCAAGTAAAAGACCCGGAAGTAGATGATTTGATCTATGATATTTATTATTTGAGCATTGCCCCGGGAACCCAAGATACGGTTTCCACAACAGACAATGTAATGTTAACAGGTAAGATTTTTGATTTTAAATTTAATCTACTGGTCGAATCCACCCACTACATTCCCGAATGGACATCCGTTTGGAAGCCTTTTGTGAAAGGTTTTCAAGCTTTAGGGTTGAGAAGAGTAATACCTTTTTTTAAAACCGGAACTTATACGGCAAATCCTGACGGGACTGTTGATTTTCAAAACTATGGAAACGGTGTGGTTATCATGCCTTCGGGATTAACACCTTATTCATCCTCCGTTGATTTCGGGAACGGAAATACATACAAAGCCTATTCTCCTGTTATTATTCAATTTCATGTATTATATGTGGACTATGATGTGGATGATGATCATGTCCCTAATTATTATGAAGACTTGGATGGCGATGGAAACCCAAATAATGACAACACGGATTTGGAGAAAGAACAAGAAGTATTCGGAGAAAATTATAGTGGAATACCCGATTATCTGGATGCAGATGATGATGGCGACGGAATCCGTACTAAAGACGAAGACCCTAACGGAAACGGTGACCCTCGCGATGATGACTCCGACAACGACGGTATCCCCAACTATTTGGACGCGGACACACATTAACACCTTTCCATGAAAAAATCAGTTTATATAACCACGGTTGAACCCAATAGCGGAAAATCGGTGATTACATTGGGTTTGATGAATGAACTATTGGCTAAAATAGGTAACGTTGGCTATTTCAGGCCCATTGTTAATCAAGAAGAAGACAATCATGTGCAAACGGTATTAAACTTCTTCAAATTGTCGCAAACAACTAAAGAATCCTATGCACTTACCAGAGCGGAAGTCATAAAATATCTTAATGAAGGAAATGAACAGAAAATATTTGACAAAATCATTAGAAAACATAAAAAACTCCAAAAAAGATATGATTTTATTCTGGTGGAAGGAAGTGATTTCGCCGGTGAAGGGGTTATTCTTGAATTCGGATTGAACGTAAAAATTGCCGTTAACCTCAATACACCCACTATACTTGTTGGAAATGCAGATAACAAAAAAATAACCGATTTCATTTCCGGGATACAACTGGCTTATGATAGTTTTAAAGAGAAAAATGTGCAGGTGGTAGCGCTCATTGCCAATAAAGTTCCATCCAAATATCTTAAAACTATTGTGGAACGACTGAGAAAAAAAGTAGATGAAGAAGTATATATCACGGCCATCGCCAAAGATGAAACCTTGGCTAACCCGGGAATCAGGGACATCATCAAAGCCATGGATGCGGAAATTTTGTTGGGCGAACATGCATTGGATAAAGAAATTAAAAGAATTGCGGTAGGAGCCATGCAGATTAGACATTTTCTCAAATACATCAAAGACAAAACCCTTGTCATCACTCCCGGTGACAGGGCGGATATCATTTTGGCTTCATTACAAGTGGACAGGTCATATAACTATCCCGGCATATCAGGAATTGTTTTATCGGGAGGATTGAAACCCGAAAAAAGCATTATGAAACTCCTGGAAGGCATCAACACCAATGTGCCCATCCTGTCTGTCAAACCCCAAACCTATGAGGCGGCCACACAAATTGAATCCATCAAGGTTCAAATTAATCCCGATGACAAAACGAAAATCTACCGGTCCATCCGGTTGTTTAATAAATACGTGGACTCTAAAATTTTAATGAAAAAAATCACCGACTTTGAAGCGGAAGACAAAATGACACCTGGACTTTTCCTTTATATGTTGGAAGAAAGAGCTTCCAAAAACAAAAAAAGAATCGTTTTGCCCGAAGCCATTGATCCCAGAATTTTGAAAGCCGCCGCCAAAATTGTTGAAAAAGACTTGGCCGATATCATCCTCTTGGGAAAAGAAAAAACCATTAAAGCCATTGCCAAAGAAAATAATATTGATTTAGATTGGGATAAAGTGACCATTATTGACCCTGAAACTTCTCCATTAAAAGACAAGTATGCCAAAAAGCTCTATGAACTCCGCAAACATAAAGGTGTAAATTTAGCCATGGCCTATGATTTGGTGGAAGACGGTGCTTATTTCGGAACCATGATGGTACGTGAAGGGGATGCGGACGGAATGGTATCAGGTGCTATCCACACAACAGCACATACCATCCGACCGGCGCTTCAAGTGATTAAAACCAAACCCGGTTCCAATTTTGTTTCATCCACCTTTTTTATGGCCATGCCCGACCGTGTATCCGCCTTTGCCGATTGTGCCATTGTCCCCAATCCCAATGCGGAACAATTGGCCGAAATAGCCATCATGACCGCCGATGCGGCCAAACAATTCGGATTGAAACCCAAAGTGGCCATGTTGAGTTATTCTTCGGGCACTTCCGGTTCGGGTGAAGATGTGGAAAAAGTAAGAAAAGCCACTGAGATAGTCAAGAAAAAACGCCCTGATATTCTCATTGAAGGTCCCATTCAGTATGATGCGGCAGTGGACCCCAAAGTAGGCAAAAAGAAATTGCCGGGTTCTCCGGTGGCAGGAGAAGCCAATGTGCTTATTTTCCCGGATTTAAACACAGGGAACAACACCTATAAAGCCATTCAACGTGAAACCGGAGCGCTAGCTATAGGCCCCATGTCTTTGGGACTTCGTAAACCGGTGAATGATTTGAGTCGTGGTGCCACGGTAGATGACATTTATAATACTATTTTATTGACTTCTATTCAAGCGCAAGAAACAGAAAAAGAAGGAAAAGCACCTGAAAAAAGCGATTCAAACCATAAAACTGAATCAAAAAAAGCAGTAAAACTTGACAAATCATAATATTACCATTATATTTATCAGTTAAACCAACAAAAAATGATGGAAGAAAAATATTCCAACGAGCTTAAAGAAATCATCTTGAAAAGCCGTGATTTTGCCATTAAAACCGGAGAAAGACAAGTAGGCACAGGGCATTTGGTATATACGGCACTTCATTTGGATAGAAATAATCCGATGCGCGAATTTCTGGAAGAAGTTTTTGAAGTAGAAATAAAATCATTAATCAGGAAATTCAATTCCATTTTGACATATTCATCTAAAACAGACAAGCCTTCCGGCTATGAGAGCGAAAATTTGGTATCTCTAACACCTCAAGCGGCGGCCGCACTAAAACGAGCCAAGTTAAACGCCATGCAACTGGGCGAAGAAGAGATTTCTTCAGTCCATCTTCTGATGGCCATTCTTCAAAATGAAAATGACCCCGTAACTAAAATATTTAATCGTTACGGTTTAACTTACGAAGAAATGTACGATGAATATTCTTTTATGAAAGAAGCCGGAGAAGAATTTAATGAAGATTTGGAGAAGGAAGACAATCAGCCCAGAAGTCAATATGGCGAAGATGAAGACATGCATCGTTCACATCAAACGAGAGGATCCAAACCCAAAAAAAGTAAAACCCCTGTTTTAGATAATTTCGGAAGGGATTTGACCAAATTAGCAAGAGAAGGCAAACTGGATCCGGTGGTGGGGAGAGAAAAAGAAATCCAACGTGTTTCACAAATTTTAAGTCGTCGCAAAAAAAACAATCCTATTTTGATAGGTGAGCCCGGCGTAGGAAAATCAGCCATTGTAGAAGGTTTGGCATTGCGTATTGTGCAAAAAAAAGTTTCTCGCGTTTTATTCAATAAACGGATAGTGGCCTTGGATTTGGCAAGTTTGGTGGCCGGAACCAAATATCGCGGGCAATTTGAAGAAAGGATGAAAGCCTTGATGAACGAATTGCTCAATAATCCGGATGTTATATTATTCATTGACGAAATTCATACGATTGTAGGAGCGGGAGGAGCCACCGGCTCATTGGATGCATCCAATATGTTTAAACCCGCCCTTGCCCGCGGAGAATTGCAAACCATCGGAGCCACTACATTAGATGAATACCGGCAATATATAGAAAAAGACGGCGCCTTGGCCAGGAGGTTTCAAATGGTGATGGTGGAACCCACCTCCGTGGAAGAAACCATTCAAATTCTTCATAATATCAAAGACAAATACGAAGAACATCATAACGTGACCTATACAGATGAAGCCATAGAGGCAGCCGTAAAATTGACCAACCGCTATATGACCGACCGCTATCTACCGGATAAAGCCATTGACGCTTTGGATGAAGCGGGTTCTCGGGTTCATCTGACCAATATTGTAGTGCCCGATTATATCAAAACATTGGAAGAAAAGCTCGAAGAGATCAAACAAGACAAAATCAAAGCGGTGAAAACCCAAAATTATGAGGAGGCCGCAAAATTACGAGATGCCGAGGATAAAGTGGAGACCCAATTGAAAACCGCTCAAAAACGATGGGAAGAAGAGATGAAAGAGCATCCGCAAGAGGTATCCGAAGAAAATATTGCCGATGTGGTTTCCATGATGACCGGCATTCCCGTAACGCGTATTGCCGAAGCCGAAAGCGAAAAATTGAAACGCTTGCCTGAAATTATAAAGAAACAAGTTATCGGACAAGATGAGGCGGTGGAAAAAGTGGTGAAAGCCATCCAACGAAACAGATTGGGATTGAAAGATCCTAACAAACCCATCGGTTCCTTTATTTTCTTGGGACAAACCGGTGTGGGAAAAACCCAATTGGCCAAAGTGCTGGCCAAAGAATTATTTGACAGTGAAGATGCGCTCATTCGTATTGACATGAGCGAATACATGGAGAAATTTTCCATTTCCCGTCTGATAGGTGCTCCTCCCGGATATGTAGGCTATGAAGAAGGTGGACAATTGACCGAAAAAGTACGCCGAAAACCCTATTCCGTAGTCCTTTTTGATGAAATAGAAAAAGCTCATCCGGATGTTTTCAATATGTTGCTTCAAATTTTGGATGAAGGTTTTATCACGGACAGTTTGGGAAGAAAAATTGATTTTAGAAACACAGTGATTATTCTCACATCCAATATTGGTGCAAGGCAGTTGAAAGATTTCGGAACAGGTGTGGGCTTCGGTACTTCCGCCAAAAAGGCACAAATGGATCAACATGCCAAAAGCGTGATTGAAAAAGCCTTACGTAAAACCTTTGCCCCTGAATTTTTGAACAGGATAGACGATATTATCATTTTCAATGCATTGGAAAAAGAACATATTCATCAAATCATCGATATTGAATTACAAAAGCTATTCAAACGTGTGCAAGAAGCAGGGTATGAATTGGCAATCACAGAAAAAGCCAAGGATTTCATTGCCGAAAAAGGTTATGATAAACAATATGGCGCCCGGCCGTTGAAACGCGCCTTGCAAAAATATGTGGAAGATTTGTTGGCGGAAGAAATCCTTGAAACACACTTAAAAGAAGGCGATAAAGTGATTATTGATTATAAAGAAGGTGAAGACAAACCCTTTGTAAAAATCATTAAAAACAAACCGGAGGAACAGAAGGATAAAAAGTAAGAATGTGTATATTTGCACGACCTCCGGCTCCGTAGTTCAACGGATAGAACGGCGGTTTCCTAAACCGTAAATCCGGGTTCGATTCCCGGCGGAGCTACGCCTGAAAAAATTCACCGGTTCCGAACGGAGCCGGTTTTTTTATCATCATTAAAGACCAAAAATATTGCGTATTTTTGCATTTATTGAACTCATAAAATAATTCGCATAAAATGTTGAAAGTAAATAATTTATCCATACAATTCGGCAAGCGTGTTTTGTTTGATGATGTGAATGCACAGTTCACCAAGGGAAATTGCTATGGGATCATTGGTGCGAACGGTGCAGGAAAATCCACTTTCCTGAAAATTTTGTCGGGTGAAATGGATCCCACAACTGGAACGGTGGAATTGGAAAAAGGAAAACGAATGTCTGTTCTGCAGCAAGACCACCATAAGTTTGACGACTACACAGTGCTGGATACGGTGATTATGGGCAACAAGGAGTTATATGATATCATGAAAGAAATGGATGCCTTGTATGCCAAAGAAGATTTTTCGGACAAAGATGCGGAACGGGTTGGAGAACTGCAAGTTCGTTTTGAAGAAATGGGCGGATGGAATGCCGAAGCCGATGCGGCGGCCTTATTGTCCAATTTGGGCGTACCGGAAGAATTGCATCACAAAATGATGAAAGATTTGGAGCCGAAGATGAAGGTCAGGGTTTTACTGGCGCAAGCGCTTTTCGGCAATCCGGATGTGTTAATTTTGGACGAGCCTACCA
>JALVDN010000434.1 GCA_027008965.1 Flavobacteriales bacterium
ATCTCATTCTTTTATGTAAATAGAGATTTCTCAGTCGCTCGTGCCTCGCTCCTTCGAAATGACATGTGAAATCCTGATAAAATCAGTAGCACCATGTCATTCCGAGTGAGTTCCGGCGCATGCCGGAGCGACGAGGAATCTCATTCTTTTATGTAAATAGAGATTTCTCAGTCGCTCGTGCCTCGCTCCTTCGAAATGACATGTGAAATCCTGATAAAATCAGTAGCACCATGTCATTCCGAGTGAGTTCCGGCGCATGCCGGAACGACGAGGAATCTCCGTGCCGGCGGGCGCAGTGTTATCCTTTTGAAGCTCCGCCGGATTTTTTGGCCACGGCGAGGAGGCTCCGAGCGAAGACGAGGAGACCCCGCAGCCGTGCTTTGCCAAAAACCGAGCGGGGCGAAAAAGATTTAAACGGAGCACGCCATAAGGCGCCCTGAAAATCATAATTTTATATAATTCATTCCATCACCGGAGGCAACATGCCGTGGTGGAATATCCAAGCCACCAAGTAGGCAATGGGTGCAATAATCACAAACAAAGCCAACGCATACAACAAGGTCAACCGGCCCATTCCTTTCAGTTTACTGAAATCCGTGACCAATCCGATGCTCAGAAAGGTCATCATAAATAAAAATTTACGGAAGGAGCCTTGCACCACTCCGGCCGTGGATTTCAATGCATGGGACGCATCGGGCAAATATTTCATGATGGCCATCAACCCGAACCATGCTATCAAATAGGCCAATACAAACTTGGGAAACCGGAACCAAATCTCCGATTTGGGTATTTTTTCATTACTGCCCGCGTTATCCACATATTTCATCCAAATGACAGCCAAAACAAAAGCCCAAATGCCAATGAAAATATCAATCCAAATTTTGGTGAGTATGGCCGCACTCAGGATGTAGCCTTCTTCCCATTTTTCGCCGGTTTGTTTGAGGTGTTTCACCCGGTGCAACTCATCCAAAATGGCACCTGCCGCCGCATCGGCTCCATCGGTTTTGACGGTCATTCCCATGGCCGCACCGTTGACAATGGGTTGGTTGGGAGCCATATTCACATAAGCCGGAGGCAACACCAACATTTCAATCATGGCAAAGATGATGATGAGCGACGACACCGCCACAGGAATCAAAGGTTTGGCTTTGATGGCACCGGCCGTGGCAATGGAGGCCGACACGCCGCAAATGGATATGCCCGATGAAAGCACGGCGGCCGATTCTCGGTTCAAACCGAAATATTTGCGGGCAATATAATAAATAATGGGCCAAAACAACAAATAGGCCACAAATGCCGCCGCCGCTCCGGCCAAAGCCAATTCATAGGTGAATTGTTGAGACTTCATGGTCATCAAAGCTAATTTGACACCAAGCAAAACAATGGCGGTTTTGATAAACCATTCGGGTTTGGCCGCCTCCTTGATTTGATTCACAAACGATTTGAAAAAATTGCCTAAAACCAAGCCTATTAACAGAGCGATGATATATGAAACCCCACCGCCAAGCTGTAGTCCCCAGCTCAAATCAAACAATTTGTAATAGTTTTTTCCTTTTACAACGGCATCCACCGCCGCCAGGTGCGCCTCATGACCCACTATCCACGAGAACCAAACCAATAAGAAAATCACCGTATAACCGGTGAAATATTTTTTCACGTTCCATTTCATAAAAAACGCCCCTACGGAAGTCATGAAAAGAAACACTAAATAGGTTAAAAATAAGGACATGAGCGGATGTAAATCTTTATAACTTTTGGAGGAAGTCTTGATGAGTTTGGACCAAGAGAAATCGCTCCAAAGATCGGTCCATTCCCACATTTTAGGTTTGGCCATCCATCCCACTGCGTCTACATGCCAGATGGATAAAATGCCTAGTGTGAAAAGAAACAAACCCAACCATGCCGCCCACCAATCTTCGGTGCCGAACATGCCCGAATACCATTTTTTGTTTGCTTTATTCATGATGTATTTTTTTAGGTTGAATTTTCAAAACCATATTGAAATAATGATTGTGGTATTGATGAAACCATTGAGGGATATCTTGCATGTCAAAATACAAGTGGGTTTCAATGGTTTCTCCCGGATAATCTTTTTGTAATTTTGCCGTGATTTGTTTTTTCAAATCATTGAGGGTTCCGGCTGAAAAAAAATATTTTTGATGAACAGCTTTCCACTGTTCATCATATTTCAACGTAAAGCTGACTTTTCTCATTTTAATATGTAAACATTGATCAATATTCCTAAAACAATCAAGCCTGCTATTCCGGCTAGAATGGAATATAATACCAGTTTGGTTTCCCATTTGGCCCAAGGTTCGGGACGCGTAAATAATTCTTGTGTATCCTCTTGTTTCATGGTCTTGGAAATTTGAAACAAATGTAATGTTCTAAAAAATATAAATAGATGATAAAAGTCAATTAGTGACACATAGATATATATCAAACTGATTGGCTTTTCATCAAAAGGGCTTCCGGTGGAGATTTTTAAAAATCCCGGTAGCACAAGATTTAAAGTGAACACGCATCATATTCCTGAAAAAGATAAAGTTTAAATGAAGGTTGATAATGCTTATTTTCTTATCTTTGATGTAAAATAGGAGCATTATGTTTCATAAAGACACTATTAATTATGGGTTGCTTTTGGCACTTGTGACCATTGTTATATTTGCCGTTACGGTGAATATGGATCCGCAATCTACGACTGTGAAAATACTCAGCTGGGTTAACTATTTGGCGGGTTTTATCATCATTTATCTGGCCATTGTAAATTTTAGGAATAAAAACGGGAAACTTACGATCGGTCAGGGTTTCAAAACCGGGCTGGCCGTTGGATTGATTGCGGGAGTTTTGTTGGGATTGTATGCTTTTCTATATTATCAATATATTAACCCCGATGCAGTGGAAAGAATCATGGAACTTTCACGTGAGCAAATGGCTGAAAAAGGACTGGATGAAGAATTGATTGAGAAGAATATTGAATTTACGCGGAAGTTTTTCGGCATGTTTGCCTTTGCGGGTTCTATTATCAATATGTTGTTTATCGGGATTTTATCAGGTTTGGCCGTGGGGGTTTGGAAGCGAACCGAATAAATGGGCGCATGCAACAACCTCAACCTGAAATAAGTGTAGTCATCCCCTTGCTCAATGAGGCCGAATCGCTCCCTGAACTGAACGATTGGCTGAAACGGATTTTGGATAAGGAATTTGAGGCTTATGAAATCATTTATATTGATGACGGAAGTACGGATGACTCATGGAAAACAATTGAAAGTTTTGCCGGGGAAGATGAGCGGATAAAGGGGATTAAATTCCGTAGAAATTACGGCAAAGCCCAAGCCTTGCAAGCGGGGTTTGATGTTGCCCGGGGGAAGGTTATTATCACCATGGATGCCGACCTGCAAGATTTCCCTGACGAAATTCCCGGATTGTACAGGATGATCACGGAACAGGATTATGATTTGGTTTCATGTCATAAACAAAACCGCCAAGACCCCGTATTGACCAAAAACCTTCCTTCCAAAGTTTTCAATTGGGCGGCACGGCATGTTTCGGGTATTCAACTTCATGATTTCAATTGCGGCTTGAAAGCCTATAAAAGGGAAGTGGTGAAATCTTTGAGCCTCCGGGGAGACATGCATCGCTACATTCCTTTTTTGGCCAAAATGGAAGGCTTTGAAAAAATCGGTGAAAAACCCGTGAAGCATCAAGCCAGAAAATACGGCCAAACCAAATTCGGTTCGGACCGGTTCATCAAAGGTGTTCTGGATTTGATAACGCTTTGGTTTATAGCCAAGTTCGGTAAACGTCCTATGCATTTTTTCGGCTCGCTCGGTTTGCTCATGTTTCTCATCGGAGGAGTGAGTGTGATGATTATTATCGGGCTCAAAGCGTATAAACTCTACTACAATATGCCGGCACATTTGATTACGGACAGACCTTATTTCTACATTGCCCTGGCCTCTATGATTATGGGAAGTCAGTTTTTTTTGGCGGGTTTTTTGGGCGAGCTTATTATCAAATCGGGGGGCTCATCCAAAGCATATAAAATCAGTAGGGTTACAAAAAATTTGGAAAGAGGCGTTACTCAAAAGTAAGCACAATGTAAATACCGCGTGTGCCCATATATTCCATATTTCCGGTCCAAGCACTATTGGGATCCTCATCGGGCACCATTTCATTGGTAAGCGAAAAAATGCCCCTTATCGAGGGCGTGAATTTGAAATAATACATATACATTTCAAAACCCACGCCGACTTCCAGGAAGAAAACGTTTTTACGCGTGCGAAAACGCCCCGAAGCATTGTCATTGATGGAGAATTCATAGGAAGTCAAATTATATCCGTAGGTTCCGCCCGCCATCACATAAGGTCTGAAATTACCGTTGCGATGCGCATTGAATTTAATCATCACGGGCAAAACCAAATAATTAGCGTTGATTTTTCGGATGGTATCCTGCCCGCTTAGTCCCGTATAAGCGGAATCAAAGTATAAATGACGCGTTGAAACCCGGACACCCGGTTCCAAACGGATGCTGAGCATTCTGGTGATTCTGAAATCCGATATCAAACCCACGTTGAAACCCGGCTCGGGAACCACACGCACATAGTTTTCAGGCGTTTTAAAGCCTATGTAATAGTCAAAATGCGTGGTTCCGAAATAATATCCCCACTGCCAAAAGGTATCATCAAACAAGGGCAAGTTTTGTGGCGGACTTTCTCTGAACTGTGCAAGTGAAGACCATCCCGATAAAAGTAATATCAATATAGCTGTCAATCTTCTCATGCTCATTTTTTTTGTGCAGTATAAATACTTGCTATTCCAAACATTAGACGGTGCGTTTGTAAGGGTTGCAAACCGGCTTTTTCCAGCCTTTCTTCAAAATCTTTTCCATATGGAAAAACCTCCACCGAACGCGGCAGATAGGTATACGCGTCTTTATTTCCACTGATAAGACTTCCCAACAAGGGTAAAATTTTCTTGGAATAGAAGCCGTATAATTGCTTAAAAGGAAATTTCTCCGGATTGGAAAATTCAAGCACAACCAAAACACCACCGGGTTTCAATACCCTGGATATTTCCTTCAAACCTTTATCCAAATCCTGAAAATTACGCACACCGAAGGCCACTGTTGCCGCCTCAAAATGCGCTTCTTCAAAAGGAAGGTTTTCCGCATCCCCTTCAATGAATTTAATTCTATGTTCAAGTTCCGTATTTTTGATTTTCTTCTTCGCTACTTCCAACATTTTAGGCGAAAGATCCAATCCCGTTATTTGTGCATCCGGCAATTTTTTAGCAGTCAAAACGGCCAAATCACCTGTTCCGGTGGCTACATCCAAAACCCTTTCCGGTTGATGTGATTTTAAAATTTCAACCACTTTTCTCCGCCAAAGTTTATCAAAATTGGCTGATAATAAATGATTTAAAAAATCATAGCGGGGAGAAATTTCATCAAACATTTGACGAACTTGCTCTTTTTTGCTCCCCGGCCGGTTTTCAAAAGGTTTGACGGATATTTTTTTTTGATTCATGCTTCTACAGATGGTATTTCACTAATTCATCCAATGGTTTTCTGATAATTTTTCCGAGTTGCCATCCGGCTTCTTTAACAGACTCTTTCAACTCTTTTTGATAGAAATAAGCTATGGATCCAACAAAATGAACGGGAAAATCTTCTTTATATTTTTTATAAGCCTGCATTTCTTCACGCATAAAAAGATCAAAACCTCTTTTGAGTAACTTTTTGATATATCGCTCATTATAATTTTCGCTCATAAAAACCGAATAAGAAGCCAAAAAAGCATTGGGTTGCGCTGAATTATAAATATTTTTTTTCAGATAATTGGCATCCAAATTATATTCCTGCTTGAATTTACGTCGAACTCTCACCGGCATGATTTCAAAATAATAATCCCTGATCAATTGCCTGCCGAAATAATTCCCCGAAGCATCATCCATCAAAACATAGCCCAAATGCCCCACGGTTTTAACAATACGCTTACCGTTGTAAAAGCCACTGTTGGAACCTGTTCCGAGAATAGCCACAATGCCACTCTCATTCCCCGCCGTGGCACGAGCCGCCGCCAACAAATCATCATAAATATTCACATTGTCAATTTCAAAAACATTTTTCAGAATATCTTCCAGGCGCTTATGTGCTTCAGGCTCGTCCGAACCGGCGCCATACAAATGAATCTCGGATATTTTACCTACAAAATCAAATAAATCTCCTCCCCTTGCCAAATTTAAACGTAAGGTTTCGTCACCGAAAACCACCGGATTTAATCCACCCGATTCGAAGGAACCAATCACCAGTCCTTCGTTATTTATCAACCGCCAATCGGTTTTGGTGGAACCTGCATCGCCTATCAATTTCATGTAAATGAAAAT
>JALVDN010000435.1 GCA_027008965.1 Flavobacteriales bacterium
GATGTCATAGCTGTCTCCTGCATCTTCGGATGTATAATATGCTCTTACAAAATAATTTTTGTTGCGCATTTCCAATTTATGTTGGTGCAGGAGTAGATTGCGCAAAGCATATCGATTGGTACCTTGATATACAGTATTTCCGTTACCTACTCTTGAAGCAAGGATGAATTCCAGGTCCGAATCATTTCCTTTGGGCTTAAAATGCAATGCATAATCGGCTTTTAAACTGGTAGCTTTATAATCTGTTAAATCCAGTTCTCTATAACCTGTTCTAGAAACGCGAATAACTCCCAATCCATAAGCGGTTAAATCCAAATTAGTTGCAATCTCGTCTCCGTAAATGTTGAGACCGTTGTAGGAAGGGTTGTTTGCTCTACTTCCTTTATAAGCCCTGTTAAGCGGGTGCCGGTCAAAATCACGATAGTCTGTGGCCCACCAGTCTTCGGCTTTGAGGTAGGAGAAATTGATTTTGAAAGCAAATTTTTCGTTCAGTGCTTTGGCATAACGCAATCCCACATCAAACATAGGATTTTTTCCTGCGGCGTCTTGTGAAGTGATACCTCCTTTCAATGAAGTGCTCAGCCCTTGAAATTTGAAAGGACTTTTGCTCGTTATATATAACAATCCGTTGAAAGCATTGGCTCCGTAGAGTGCGGATGATGTACCGGGAAGGAGTTCAACACTTGCCACATCTAAATCATTAATACCCACCAAGTTTCCAAGGGGGAAATTGAGCGCGGGAGATGAATTATCTACTCCGTCAATGATTTGAAGCACACGGTTGTTGGCAAAAGTGGCGAAACCGCGTGTGTTGATGGCTTGGAAAGTCAAACTGTTAGTGTTCATTTGCACTCCTCTGAGCTTGACCAAATCATCATAAAACGTGGGTGCCGCAGCATATTTGATTTGTTTTACGCCCACCTTCTCTATGGTTACGGGAGACTCTTTAATTTTTTCTTGTGTTCGGGAAGCCGTAATAACAATATCTTCCAAGCTCTCGGCGGCCTCACCCATAACCACATTCAAATTATTTTGAGGTTGATCCACTTGAACGGTTTTAGTCTCATATCCCAAATAACTGAAAACCAAAGTGGCCGGGAGTTGGGTTTGAAGTTTGAAATTTCCGTCAAAATCAGTGGTTGTACCTTGATTGGTTCCTTTTACCACAATGTTAACTCCGGGTAGAGGAGTCCCCTGCGTATCAGTAACTTTCCCTGATACGGTTCCTTCTTGTGCTAATGCCAAAACAAAAAGGAATAAGGAAAATAAAGTTAATAGAGTTCTTTTCATAATTGGTTGTTTTTGGTTATTTTGCCTTCAATATATAAAATTTTTTTTATTAACATCTTCATGCCTATGGCTTGGTCTGCATCCAATATTAAAAATTATCTGGCTATATCTACTGAATCTTTAAGATATCGCATTTTTTTATCTATGTTCGCCATTTTACTTTTGTCATCATTAATTATTTTAATAATTACGATTTTTCAATACAGAGAAGAGAGTATTGACTATAACATCAAAAGATTGGAAAGAAAGGAAAAAGCTTTAAAAAGGAATATCAGTTATGTTTTAAAAAAAACCACCTATCCGGTTTCAACAGATCAAATCACTAATATTTTTAGAGATGAGATTTTTATGTTGTCCCAAATTCACAATTTGGATTTGGAATTATATGATTTGGAAGGAAGATTGTTATTGTCCACCTTTGTGGATATGAGTAGTGATTCGGTTATTTATACCATACCACCATCCATAATCGACAGTTTGGATGCCCGTCCTGATAAAAGTTTCCGTTTGTTTGAATCCATTTCCAAAGGAAATTATTATTCGGCATATAGCTATATAACAGATGAAAAATTCAAGCCCGTAGCCATTTTGCACATCCCTTATAAAAAGAAAGAGGATTTTTATCAGTATGAAATGAATGAATTTCTGAAAAGAATTGCAGGCGTTTATATTTTTTTGATTCTTTTGGCGATTATTATTTCCTTTTATCTTTCAAAAAGTATTATTCGCACCCTTTCGGTTATAGGTGACAAATTGCGAAGTATGGATATTTTGGGAAAAAATAAAAAAATTGAAGTAAAAAAACTTCCTTTGGAACTTCGTCCGATTGTAGATGCATATAATCAAATGGTGGATAAACTGGATGAGAGCACCCGCAAATTAATTCAAGCCGAAAAAGAGTCGGCATGGCGGGAAATGGCCAAGCAAATTGCCCATGAAATAAAAAACCCTTTAACGCCCATGAAATTGAGCATTCAAAGCTTGCAGTATTCTTTCCGGCCCGATGACCCTGCAGCCGGACAGAAGATTAAAGATTTTACGGAAATGATGCTGGAACAAATCGAAGCTATGGACCGTATTGCCAATACCTTTTCGGATTTCACCAAAATATCAGAATTGAATATAGAAGATGAAAACATAGTTGATATGGTAAAAAATACCGCTATGTTATTTCCTGATTATGTGGAAGTACAATATCCCAGGGATGAAATCAGGTTGAAACTGGACAAAACAAAAATCAAACAGGCATTGATAAATATTTTAAAAAATGCGGTTCAAGCTTTGAGCGAAACTCCGGAACCTCAAATAATAATTAATGTTGAAGAGCAAAGCCATTTTGTCAGCATTTCAATTCAAGATAATGGTCCGGGAATACCCAAAGAACTAATGGATAAAATTTTTGATCCCTATTTTACCACCAAGTCGGGAGGAACAGGATTGGGATTGGCTATAGTAAAAAGAATTATTGAATCTCATGGGGGCAGTGTTGAAGTGGAAGTTAAAGCGGGAAAAGGAACAAAATTTATTATAATTTTACCTAAAAATAAATAACTATGAAATATCAAAATATTTTGATTAAAGACATATCTGCGCATATACGATTAATTACACTAAACCGCCCGGCACAATTGAATGCCTTAAACAAGAAAACCATTGAGGAACTTCATGAAGCACTCAAAAAGGCGGATGATGATCGTGCAATACGTGTTGTCATTTTAATGGGAAGCGGAGAAAAGGCTTTTGCTGCCGGTGCAGACATAAAAGAATTTATGAATTTCACACCTGAAGAAGGTAGGAAACTATCGGAGGACGGCCACAAACTGTTGTTTGATTTTATTGAAAACATGAAAACCCCTGTTATTGCGGCTATCAACGGGTATGCATTAGGTGGAGGTTTGGAACTTGCCTTGGCTTCTCATATACGGATTGCCTCAACCAATGCCAAATTAGGCTTACCGGAAGTATCATTGGGTGTTATTCCGGGTTATGGCGGCACACAACGTCTGGCTCATTTGATAGGGAAGGGTAGAGCGATGGAAATGATTTTGACCGCCCGTCCGGTGGACGCACAAAAAGCTTTTACTTATGGTTTGGTTAGCGAAGTGGTCCCTTTTGAAAAATTATTAGATAAAGCGGTTGAATATGCAGGATATATTTTAAAAAATTCTCCCCAAGCCATTGGTTTGGCCATTGAAGCCGTCAATGCCGCTTTTACAAATACGGGATTGAAAAAAGAAAACGAGCTTTTCGGAAAAGCCTTTTCAACATCTGATTTTAAAGAAGGAACCAGAGCATTTATTGAAAGAAGAAAGCCCGGATATAGTGTAGATTAAATTTGACATCCCCGTTGTAATTTGTTAAATTTGTAGTAAATGCAAGGGGGATGGATTATGATGTATATTTTGACAAAAGAAGAATCAAACTGACGGATGCTTTGGATGATTCCGGGGATTATACGGTTTTCTCATATAAGCAATCCAATGTTCCTTCCCTTTTGTTTAGACTGGAATCGGGAGAATTTGACAAAATCTTATTTTATCATCCCCAACCGGAAGTAGCATGGAATAACTTTCTTCAATTTTTTGACATTATCCGGGCTTCGGGAGGCATTGTCTTTAATGAAAAAAAAGAAATACTTTTTATTTATAGAAGAGGCATTTGGGATTTGCCCAAAGGAAAAATAAACCCGGATGAAGATCCTGCCCAAGCCGCCTTGCGCGAGGTAAAAGAAGAATGTGGCATCAATGAATTAAGCCTGATTAAGTATTTTAAAGACAGCTATCATGTTTTTTGGGAAGGAAAAAGAAGAAAAATGAAGATTACAAACTGGTTTTTGATGTATGCGCCTTCCACACAACCTTTAATTCCGGAAAAACGGGAAGGAATAGAAAAAGTAGAATGGTTATCACCAGTGCTCATTGATGCCAGGCTATCCACTTATAATAACATTAAAGATTTGATTGCTGAACTGGATATTTCCGATTTAAAACCGGAAGTAAAATAAAACTGACCATCCCGAAAAGTATTACCAACAGGGTTTGTGTTGTCCACATTAAAAGTGAAAATGCAAAACCCGTCTCTTTGCTGATTCCGTACAACATTAATGCTTCTGTAACAAAGACAGGATAAGTGCCGATTCCACCGTTACTGATAACTATACTTAGACTTCCTACTATAAAAACCAAAATAATTGCACCCAAATCCAATTTGGAAATATCCTCAAAAGCCAACATGACAACATATAACATCAATAAGTATGAAGCCCATATCAATAAAGTTTGAATGATAAAAGATTTTATATGTTTGATTTTAAAAATGGATAATAATCCTGAAATGATTCCACTTAAAAACTTTTTTATTTTCAAGGATAAGGAAGATTTGGAAAAATAAAGAACTATAAGTAGAGACAACAGTAATATTACAATCAAAATCAAGTTTCTTGTAAATAAAAATCCATTACCCGGTAATACACTAATCAAGATTTGCTTAATAATGGAAAATTCCAAAAATAATCCCCAAACAATAAATAAGCCCAACATAAACATATCTACTATTCTTTCCGTAAAAATAGTGCCCAAAACCCTGGGGAAAATCATATTTTCATATTTGGATAAAAGAGCGGCCCTGGCAACTTCACCGCTCCTGGGGATTCCCAAATTAACAAGATAAGAAATACCTACAGATAGAATTAAATTATGTATTCGAGGCGGATGATTAGAGATGGGTTCCAATAAATATTTCCAACGATAAGCTCTGATAAGATGACTAATAAAACCTATCATGAGGGATAGAATCACCCAAAAATAATTAACATCAAAAAATGCAGATTTAATTTCTTCAATCTGTTTGGCGGAAAAACCGGAAATATAGTAAACAAAGATACCTAATCCTATACCAAGCGGGATGAGTATTTGCAATAATTTTTTCAAAATCAGGTTATTTCAACCGGTTGGTTTTTTCATCAGGAAAAATGATGGTGGGTTTAAATTTTTTGGCTTCTTCAAAATCCATGAGAGCATAAGAAATAATAATAATCACGTCACCTTTTTGGACTTTTCGAGCCGCAGGCCCGTTCAAAGTGATTTCTCCGCTTCCTGCTTTTCCTTCTATCACATAGGTTTCCAAGCGTTCGCCGTTGTTGATGTTGACCACTTGAACTTTTTCGCCCGGAATAATGTTAGCGGCCTTCAACAAATCGGCATCAATGGTGATGCTTCCCATATAATTGAGGTCGGCACCGGTAACGGTCACCCTGTGAATTTTCGATTTAAAAACTTCAATTTTCATACTTCAAAATTAATTATTTTATCCTGATATTGTCAATCAGTCTTATATTTCCTGCGTAAACCGCAATAAAAGCCCTATAATGTTTGTCTTTTTCAAAGTCTTCGGCGGGTTGCAGGTTTTCTTCATCCGCTATTTCAAAATATTCAAGTTCTAAGACAGGATGGTTTTCGAAGGCTTTGTAAATTTTTTTCTTGATATCCACCACATTTTCTCCTTGTTCAGCCCATTTTTTGGCTTCCAATAACATTTGATAAATATACGGAGCGGCGGTTCTTTGGCGTTCATTCAGTCGTATATTTCTTGAGCTCATGGCCAAACCGTCTTCTTCCCTTACAATTGGAACGGGAATGATTTCAACGGGCAAATTTTGTGATTTTACGAGCCGGCGTATGATTTGAAGTTGTTGAAAATCTTTTTCACCGAAATAAGCTCTGTCCGGTTGTACAATATCAAAAAGCTTATGAACAATTGTAGCCACTCCGTCAAAATGTCCTTTTCTATATTTTCCTTCCATCACTTGATCAAGTCCGCCGTGATCATAGTTTTTTGCTTCAATATTCCCTTCATAAATATCTTCAGCTATGGGAATATAAACAATCATTTCCGGGCTCATTTGTTCTAATCTATACAAATCCCGTTCCAAAGGTCTGGGATATTTTTCAAGATCCTCCTTATTGTCAAATTGGGTAGGGTTTACAAAAATACTCACAATAGTATGGTCATTCTCCCGGAGAGAATTTTCAACCAATTGTAAATGTCCCTCATGTAATGCTCCCATGGTGGGAACAAAAC
>JALVDN010000436.1 GCA_027008965.1 Flavobacteriales bacterium
CGCTGGGCTTCGCCTTCAAAAGGATACCACTTCGCCCGCCGGCGCATTTTTAATAGAGAAAAGAACATAAAATTCTTTATCTCTTTTTCTCCACCACTTTCAATTCTTTGGGCTTTCCGTTCTCCACTTCCAACAAAATCATAGTTCGCACACGATGAAATCCCGATTTACCCGCCGCCCCCGGATTGATATGCAATAATTTGTTTTTTTTGTCATGCATCACCTTCAAAATATGCGAATGCCCCGTCACAAAAATATCCGGATCAAATTGTTGAATCAACTCCTTGGCACGTTTTGTATACCTTCCCGGATATCCTCCAATGTGCAAAATAAGAACCTTCAACCCCTCCGACTCAAAAAAATCATATTCCGGATAAACCGACCGCACATCTTGACCGTCTATATTTCCATAAACCGCATGCAAGGGTGCATGTTCCGATAGCGCATCGGCCACTTTCAAATTTCCTATGTCGCCGGCATGCCAGATTTCATCCGCATCACGGGCGTATTTGTCTATAAAATCATCATAGGTTCCGTGTGTGTCCGAAAGGATGAGAATTTTTTTCATCGCAAGGGTTTGGATACGGCTTGTCCCATTCCCAATACTCGTGTATATCTTCCGCCGGGTTCTTTATAATAAATCAATACCGTATATCTGTTTTCGGTTTGTGAGAATCCGGGAGAAACACACTTCCAGTTGATACTTCCATCCGGGTTTTTCCCCACATAAAAATAGTCATAATGTCCTTGCTTGAGCAGTAAGGTTGTTTCGTAGAAACCGGTTAGCTTGTTATAAGTCAGCCGGTGCCTTTCGTCGGGGTGCCAATGGTTAAAACGGCCTGTCACATAAAGGGGTTCATCCGTTTTGACTGCATCGGGATGCAAGCGGAAAACCACTTGAACATAGTCGGCTTCAACCCCGGGTTCTGACCCCTGTTTGGTGTCAATGATAAACGAACCGTCAATGTCACGATAATCCGAATATTGTGAAAAATAATAAGCAGGCCTTAAATAAAAATAATAATCTTCCTTGCCGCGAATACTGTCCACGCCCGGATTATAACCCCTCAAATCTCTCGACTGAAAAGATAAAAATTCATTGCCTCCCCAAAATAAACCTCGTTCCGGATCGCGATATTCCAGTTTGTTTCCTGCATCAAAAGTGGGTAATTCAAATCTCCTTGCCTCCAAAAGATTTTCATTTTTCAAAACAACGGGCTTCAAATAAGCATTTTGAATGCGTCCGGCATTTCCGGTATGCACGGTGAAAGTGACCCACTGATGTGTTTTGAGTTTATCCACTTGTTGCGGATATTGAACTTTCACGCTCACGGGAAGAACATTTTCATAAAAAACCACCGGAAAATTGAAAACCGTTTCATCATCTTCATTCAAAATTTCTATCAAATAATTTCCCGACAATTTGATGCGGGTTTGCGGATTGGGAATTTGAAAAGTATAATGCGTGTAACTATACAACGTTGCCACACTGTTTTCGGCTTGTTGAATCATATCCGAATCAAAACCGTCAATATATTCCGAAGGTACAAGAGAAGACGGTTTCCAGTTTTCATCAAACCTTTTAATCCGGTAATAATAGGTTTTCTCGTCTCCTTCCAAATCATCAAAAGATATAAAAACCGGTTGACCGATCCGCGCAATGGTATGTTTGTAAGGATAATCGTTTACACTGGCCATGGCGGTTCCGATATATTCTGGAGGATAAACCATTAATCCGTTGAGTTGACTTTGTAAAATTTGCATTCCTGCAAACCAAATAAAGAAAAGTTTTTTCTTGAACGGCATTATGAAAAGATTTGAATGGCTTGGTTGAAGAATATGTATGCTAAATATAAAGTGACGGCCAATTTCAGTCCGGTGGAAAAAACAAATCCTATCAAAGAGCCCATAGCGGCTTTTATCGCAACATCGGATTTTTGTTGTTTGATCAGTTCTCCTATAAGCGCACCTAAAAAGGGTCCTACAATCACCCCGAATGGGATGGGTGCTATCAACCCAATGAGTAATCCGATTGTGGCACCGTAAACACCATACTTAGAACCGCCGAATTTTTTGGTTCCCAATGCCGGAATGATAAAATCAAGCGCGTGGACAACCACAACCACCCCGAATGTGGTCCAGATAAGCTCGGAACTCACATCAAAACGGTCGGTCCAATCCAGTAACAATAATGAAAACCATGCCAGTATTGGGCCCGGCAAAACGGGGAGAATACATCCTATGATTCCCAGAAGAATAAAAATGATACCTAAAATAATTAATGCAATGTCCATATTTCAAATTTAAAAAAAAACCGGTAGGAAATAACCTGCCGGTTTATGATGTAGAAAAAATAATGCCAAATCTTTTATTTTTCCAACCATTCGGTGAAAAAATCCATCATTTCTTCTTTCAAATCATAATGCAACCTGATGTAGGTGCGCATTTCTTCACGCAAAGGTTGTTGTTCACGATAAAGCCTTCCGTCAAGAGGTTCGTTCAAATCGGCGGTTTTCAAATTCAACCTTTTTTCTTTGATTTTATGTAGAAGGTCTGAAATGACTTTTCTCTCACGTAAGATTTTATTTTGATATTGTTCCAATTTCATCATGGCTTCTTTGGTCAAATCCTTTCTTTTGGCAATTTCTTCCAGTTTTTCTTGAAAAGAGTCCATTTCATCACGGTGAAATTTCAATTCTCTTTTCCAGGTGTCCAGATTAAACTCCAAATCACTTAAATAATTAAGTTTTTTTTCCATAACTGTTGATGTTTTAATTTTAATTAAAGATAACAAAATTGATGAATAAAACCAGGTACGAATATCATTTTTTTCCAACTTTCACCAACTCCACTTCAAAGATTAAATCCGTATTGGGAGGTATCACTCCACCGGCTCCTCTTTCTCCATAGGCCAGATAGGAAGGAATAAATAAAACCGCTTTTTCGCCTTCTCTTAATTGTAAAATACCTTCATCCCATCCTTGAATGACTTGCCCTTTACCCACTTTAAATTCAAAAGGAATACCTCTTTTGAGCGATGAATCAAACACACGTCCGTCTTCAAAATAACCTGTATAATGTACCTGAACCACTTGTCCGGCCACAGGCTTTTTTCCTTCCGTGGTTTTGATTCTATAAATTTTCAATCCCGAAGGAAGACTGTCGGCTTGTTTTTTCCATTCGGCAAATTGCTTGGCTTTTTCCATGGCTTGTTGTTTGTTTTTTTGTTCTTGTGCTTGTTTTTCTTTCATGTAATCGGAGAAAACTTTCACGGCATCGAATTTTTTGGCTTCTTTTCCTTTTCTGATAATTTCAATGGAATTGATTTTGTCGCCTTGTTTGATGTTCATGGCAATGTCCATACCTTTCACCACTTTTCCGAATGCACTGTATCGTCCGTCTAACCAAGGTGTATCGGCCAATGTGATAAAAAACTGACTGCCGTTGGTATCGGGACCGGCATTGGCCATGGAGATGGTTCCTTTGGTGTGTTTCAAATCACTGATTTCATTTTTGAATTCATACCCCGGCCCACCTTCGCCGTTGCCCAGCGGATCACCTGCTTGGATGACGAAATCCCTGTCGTCTCCGTTGGCTTTGCTGATGACCCGGTGAAAAGTCAATCCGTCATAAAATTTTTTGTTTTTATATTCGGGTGCTACAAAAGGGTTGGTACCTTCGGCCAATGTAACGAAGTTGGCCACCGTCACCGGTGCTTTCTCGGGCATGAGTTTCACTACAATATCTCCTTTTTCGGTGTGAATCATTCCATACAAACCGGCTTCCAAATCCTTGTATTTTTGGGTTTTACAGGAAGCAAATAAGATAAAGACACTCATCAGTAGTAAAAATTTTAAACTATTTTTCATGTTTATTCTGTTTTTTGGTTATTTTCAAAATCTTTAAATGCATTCTTAAAGGTGTATTTCCGGGAATTTGATCGCCATCACCCAACAGGCCGTATCCCGCATACGAAGGTACAAGAAAAATTCCTTCTTCGCCTTCACGGAGCAACTTCACGGCTTCACGAAATCCGAAAAAATATTCTTCTTTGTCCGTGACATAATCACGTATACCTGTGTCTTTAAAATCATAAATCGTATCACCGTTAATGTATTGCAAGGAGTAGGTGAGGGTGACCACATCGCCTTCTTCGGGTCGTAAGGTATCTTTTTCATTGGTTTTTACACGATACCACCACATGCCGATTCCCGTGGGCAAATATTGATGTATGGTATCGGTTTTCATAATGGAGTCAAACCATTTTTGTTCAATGTTATAAAGTACTTTATTAAACCTGATGGACTGTGAAAAATCGTGTCGGTAGGTGTGATAAACCGGAGGTCTCGGCTTGAGTTCTTCCCGGCATGAGATCAAGAAAAAAATCAGCATGAATATGGATAAAATTTTATTCAGTTGCATTTTTGATTTCATTACAATGTTCTTTTACTGCTTTTTCAAAAGCTTGAACGGCTTCTTCCAAACTTCCGTAAAAATTTCCGCCGGCCGCATTTTGATGTCCGCCGCCACCGAAATATTGTGCGGAGAAATCGTTGACATTAAATTTTCCCTTGGATCGGAGCGAAAGTCTTATTTTATTTTCATCGGGTTTTTCGGTGATCAAAGCGGTCAAATGGATATTCTCAAGCGAAAGTCCATAGTTTACAATTCCTTCGGTCATCCCCGGTTGATAGTTATATTTTTCCAGGGTTTCTTTATCTAAAGCAATATAGGATGCTCCGCAATCTTCAATAATTTTCATTCTTTTCAATGCTTCGGCAAGCAATTGTATTTTATCAAACGAATTGACATCGTAAATATTGGAATGTATTTGTGCATTTTCGGCTCCGTGTTCAATCAAATCCGCAATGATCCGGTGGGTTTGTCCTGTGGTTTTATCAAATTTGAAAGAGCCTGTGTCGGTTAAAATGCCGGTGTAGAGTTGTGTGGCCGCATCTTTGTCCAAGGGGCCCAACCCGGCTTTTTGAATAAATTCATAAACGATTTCGGCTGTGGAAGCTTTAGACGGGTCGGAAAATATGTAGTGAATGCGTTTGTCGGGATTCAGGTGATGGTCTAACATCACCATGGTTTTTTGATCAATCAACTGTTCCAGCACGGCGGCAAGAAATTTTCCCGTTCTTTCAAATTTATTATGGTCAAGCATAAAAATCAAATCCGCATTTTCCAATGCTTGCCGGGCTTGTTCAGACGAAGTATCGGCACGCAGGATTTGACGGCTACCCGGGAGCCATTGCAAATAATCCGGAATGGCATCGGGAGAAATCACGATCACCTGTTTGCCTTTTTTTTCCAAAACAGTTTTCAAGGCCAAAGCCGAACCCACGGCATCGCCGTCGGGGGACTTATGAAAAAGTAAGGCTATTCGCCGGGCCCGGTTGAGTTTATCTATAAGCGATGAGGGTATTTCCATGCAATCAAATACACTTGCGTTTTAAGTAAACAAATTTACATTAAAATTATCAATTTCTTTACACGCGCCGGCGGGCGAAGTGTTATCCTTTTGAAGGCTAAAAGCTCATTTTTGTTTGCCGGAGGAGGCTCCGAGCTTGACGAGGAGACCCCGCACGGCAACTTACAAAAATGCTTTGAGCCGAAAAAGATTTAAACGGAGCACGCCATCAGGCGCCCGAAAAATAAACATGAAAATAATTTCAGGTTTGAATGACGCCCGGGTTAAAAGGCTTGTCAATCGGGCGGTGGTTGGCGGTTTGGATGCCTTCGCTTATCCACTTGCGGGTTTCCGCAGGATCAATCACGGCGTCCACCCACAAGCGGGCCGCCGCATAATAGGGCGAGATTTGTTCGTTGTATTTGGCTTGAATTTCTTTCAGCAGTTTTTCTTTGGCTTCGGGGGTGATTTTTTTGCCTTGTTTTTTCAGGCGGGCTTCTTCAATTTGTAGCAGAACTTTGGATGCCGAAGCACCACTCATCACGGCAATTTCCGCCGACGGCCACGCCACCATCAAGCGCGGGTCGTAGGCGCGCCCGCACATGGCGTAATTGCCTGCTCCGTAAGAGTTTCCAATCACCACCGTGAATTTGGGTACCACCGAGTTGCTCACCGCTTGCACCATTTTGGCGCCGTCTTTGATGATGCCGCCATGCTCCGCACGACTCCCCACCATGAATCCCGTGACGTCCTGCAAAAACACTAGCGGAATACCTTTTTGATTGGCGGTCATGATGAAGCGCGCCGCCTTGTCGGCCGAATCCGAGTATATCACACCGCCTATTTGCATTTCGCCTTTGGCGTTTTTCACCACCTTGCGTTGGTTGGCTATAATGGCCACCGCCCAACC
>JALVDN010000437.1 GCA_027008965.1 Flavobacteriales bacterium
CCTTGTCTTGCTGCGCTTGCTTCGGAGCCGCCTTCGGCGTCTCCTCGCACCTCCGGGAGCCAAAGGCTTCCTGTAGTCCAAACCCAAAGCCACGCCTTTGTCTCCCTCCGGACTCCGCAAGCCGGCACGCCTCCGCTAACGCTCCGGCGTGCGTCTTACTCCGTGACGCCTCCAAGCCCGTCGCCCTCCGCTTCGCTCCGGGCTCCGGTCTTGTCGGCAGGCCGGTGAGCCGGACAAAGCCGTCTCACCGCTTGTGGCAAGAGAGACATCGCCTTCTGGCTTGTCTCCCCGCCGGATATGTTTTAATGATTCTGTTACTTCAAACACCGAGCAACAATTTTTGATTGATCCGTTCAACACTTTAAGGAATTTACGTCCTTATCAAGCCTTCCTTTTTATCCCTGCGCTAACTTCAACGCAATAAAACATTTTAGGCTAACAAAAGCTTTAAACCCCAACATCTTCCAACCTAAAAAATCACAAATATAAAATTGTTTAAATCCGAAACCTTCGCAAAATAAAAAAACGAGCAGATAACAATCATGCTCGTTATGTCCTTGTTGTAGTGGAGAGTGGTTTAAAATATGTATATCCGCTTGTTTGCCAAGGATGAGGAAGGCGTCGTAGTCCTTGTTGTAGTGGAGAGTGGTTTAAAAGAAAACAATACTACTATGAGAATAAAATTAAGGTACATGTCGTAGTCCTTGTTGTAGTGGAGAGTGGTTTAAAAGAAGAAATCTTCGGGGGCATTAGAAGATTCTCATACACGTCGTAGTCCTTGTTGTAGTGGAGAGTGGTTTAAAAGATTTTCCGAGGACTTTTCTGGGACGTCATAGACGTTCTGTCGTAGTCCTTGTTGTAATGGAGAGTGGTTTAAAAGGTAATTTCAGAAAAATGGAGTGATATTTATTATGTAGTCGTAGTCCTTGTTGTAATGGAGAGTGGTTTAAAAGAATCAAGGTGAATCCAAAGAACGCCAAGCCGTTGTCGTAGTCCTTGTTGTAATGGAGAGTGGTTTAAAAGGGCAGTTTTTTGTAAGTTTTTGAAAGCCAATGCGTTACACGGACGGACTTCAAAATAAGTCGGTGTTAAAAATCTTAAAGAAATGTTAAAATTGAAAAGTTTTCAATTTTTTAACACTACGACTGAAGGGTTATGTCAATGATCTATTGCGGTTTTCTTAAGCAAATATAGGGCAAAAATTTTTTTCATGCAAATTTTTTTTGGTTTTTTTGCAGATTTAAATGCCACCATGCAATTTTAACATTTGAAAACGGGGTGTTTGGCGTGAAAATAGCATTGAAATGAATGGTATTTTCACCTCAAATCATTTTGTCTCTTCGAGCGAATGCGAGAAGTCTTTATTCATATACAAAATGCATGAGATTTCTCAGTCGTTCACTTCGTTTACTCCTTCGAAATGACATGTGAAATCCTAATAAAATCCGTAGCACCATGTCATTCCGAGCGAGTTCCGGCGCATGCCGGAGCGACGAGGAATCTCATTCTTTTATGTAAATAGAGATTTCTCAGTCGTTGCTTCGCAACTCCTTCGAAATGACATGTGAAATCCTAATAAAATCCGTAGCACCATGTCATTCCGAGCGAGTTCCGGCGCATGCCGGAGCGACGAGGAATCGCTCCGCGCCGGCGGGCGCAGTGTTATCCTTTTGAAGGCGAAGCCGAGCGGATGTTTGGCCGAGGAGGCTCCGAGCCACGACGAGGAGACCCCGCAGGCCAATATTACATCCGCAGGCTGAGCCGAAAAAGATTTAAACGGAGCACGCCACTAGGCGCCCTGAAAAAATAATCTCTCCTGCAACTTTCAACCGGCAATTATTATTTTTTATCTTAACTTTGTTTTGAACCGGAAAAGCAATAAAAATGTATAGCCCCAAACTCAAAAAACACTTGCAAGACACGCTTGAAGATATAAAAAAAGCCGGCCTTTTCAAGAAGGAAAGAGTTATCACCTCTCCGCAAGGAGCCGAAATCACGCTGGAAGACGGCAGGAAGGTTTTGAATTTTTGTGCCAATAATTATCTGGGACTGGCTGCGGACAAAGAACTTATCAATGCTTCCATTGAAACCATGCAGTTGAAAGGCTATGGTATGGCTTCGGTCAGATTCATTTGCGGAACCCAAGATATTCATAAAGAATTGGAAAAAACCATCTCCGAGTTTTACGGGACGGATGATACGCTGCTTTATGCGGCGGCTTTTGATGCCAACGGTGGCGTTTTTGAACCGCTTTTCGGTCCGGAAGATGCCATTATCTCGGATGAACTTAATCATGCTTCCATTATTGATGGTGTGCGTTTGACCAAAAGCGCCCGCTATCGCTACAAAAACAATGATATGGCAGATTTGGAAGCCAAGTTGATTGAAGCCAATCAAAACAATCACCGTTTTAAAATTATAGTAACCGACGGCGTTTTTTCTATGGACGGAATTGTGGCCCGGTTAGATGAAATTTGTGATTTGGCTGAAAAATATGATGCATTGGTGATGGTGGATGAATCGCATGCCACAGGTGTTTTAGGGGAAACGGGGCGTGGAACCGTGGAACTGAAAAACGTGCTCGGGCGCGTTGATATTATCACCGGGACTTTGGGCAAAGCTTTGGGAGGCGCCATGGGAGGCTATACCACCGGACATAAAGAAATCATTGAAATGTTGCGTCAAAGGTCACGCCCCTATCTTTTTTCCAACTCATTGGCTCCCAACATTGTAGGAGGAGCGCTTTCGGTTTTTAAAAGAATCATGAACGATACTTCGCTCAAAGAAAAACTGGAATGGAATACAGCCTATTTCAAAAAAGGAATGGAACGCCTCGGTTTTGACATCGGAAAAAGTGAAAGTCCCATTATTCCCGTGATGATATATGATGCCGCCTTATCCCAAAAAATGGCAGATGATTTATTGGAAGAAGGCGTTTATGTAATCGGCTTTTTCTATCCGGTTGTCCCCAAAGGCAAAGCCCGTATCAGGGTTCAACTTTCTGCTGCACATGAAAAAGAACATTTGGATAGAGCCATCCAGGCATTTGAAAAAGTGGGTAAGAAATATGGAATAATCAACTGATTCTACATATAAAATCCGAGGGGAGTTTTTGCTATATGATCATTTATCTTCACTAAAACCTGAAGAAAAAGATTATCTTTGTAAACTCAAATTATTCATTCACTATCCATGGAAACGCTTATTACGGTTGCTCAATTTTTTTTAAGTCTTTCACTCCTTGTTATTCTACATGAATTAGGTCATTTTCTAATGGCCAGGTTGTTCAAAACCAAAGTTGAAAAATTCTATTTGTTTTTTAATCCCGGATTTTCCTTATTCAAGAAAAAAATAGGCGAAACCGAATATGGAATCGGCTGGCTCCCTTTGGGAGGCTATGTGAAAATAGCCGGAATGATTGATGAAAGCATGGACAAAGAATTTCTGGATAAAGCGCCGCAACCCTGGGAGTTTAGAAGTAAACCCGCTTGGCAACGTTTGTTGATCATGCTGGGAGGAGTCATAGTAAACATCATTTTGGCAGTTTTAATCTATATCGGTATGGCCTACACTTGGGGCGATGTAAAAATTCCTTTGGATAGTTTGAAAGACGGTATATGGGTTCAAAATACGGTATTGAAAAAAATCGGTTTGCAAACGGGAGATAAAATCAAAGCCATTGACAACAAAGAGGTGAAATATTTGGAAGACGTCATTGGAATGCCTTCGCCGATGCTTCTCACGGCCGAAAATATCACGGTGGAGCGCAACGGAAAACAAGAAACCATCATCGTTCCCGAAGATTTCATCAACCGATTGATTGAATCCAAAAAGAAAGAAGGCTTGATTTCACCACGCATACCTTTCATCGTAGCTCAAGTTCTCCCCGATTCACCCAACAAGGATGCCGGCCTGCAACAAGGAGATGAAATCGTTGAAATCAACGGAACGCCTGTTCAATACATGGATGAAGTTATTGAAATTCTACAACAAAATAAAGGAAAAGAAATTCAAGTAAAAGTCAAACGGAACAATACTATTATTCCGGTAAAACTACAAGTGACCGAAGAAGGAAAAATTGGCGTAGCCACACATGTTGACCGTAAACTGATAGAAGAAAGAAATTTATTCCGTCTGGAAAAACAACAATACGGTTTCTTTGGATCCATCAAAAAAGGATTGGAAAAAGCCCGAGTGACGCTTACCGGATATTTGAAACAACTTAAAATGATTTTCAACCCTTCAACTGGAGCATATAAAGGAGTCGGTAGCTTCTTTTCCATTGCCAACCTCTTTCCCGGTCAATGGGATTGGCAACACTTTTGGGAAATCACCGCCTTTTTAAGCATTATGCTGGCCATACTTAATCTATTGCCCATACCTGCCTTGGACGGCGGACATGCCATGTTTATTATATACGAAATGATAACGGGTAAACAACCCGGCGAAAAATTCTTGGAAAGAGCACAAATGCTTGGATTTATCATCCTCATTGCACTCATGATTTTTGCCTTGAAAAATGATATAGTACGGTTCTTTTTCAATAAATAAATGAGCATTAAAATCATTTCCTATAATGTAAACGGCATCAGGGCGGCCCTGCGCAAAGGTTTGGCTCAATGGTTATCCGTGACATCACCCGACATCTTATGCCTGCAAGAAATAAAAGCCAGTGAAGACCAAATTGACAAAGAAATTTTCCGTCAACTCGGCTTCAAATACCAATATTGGTATCCTGCACAACGCAAAGGCTATAGCGGAACAGCCATACTCTCCAAAATAAAACCCCAAAACATAGTAAAAGGAACCGGCATAGATTTCATAGACTATGAAGGACGAAATATCCGAGCGGATTTTGAAGGATTTTCCGTTATGAGCCTCTATCTACCCAGTGGAACCAATGACGAAAGACTTCAAATCAAGTTCAAATTCATGGACAAGTTCTACAACTATATATCCGACCTGAAAAACCAAATTCCCGGCCTCATCATCAGTGGAGATTACAACATTTGCCATCAACCCCGTGATATTCATGATCCCATTCGCCTTCAACATGTTTCAGGTTTCCTACCCGAAGAACGCGAATGGCTATCGGCTTTTATGGATTTGGGGTTCACCGACACTTTCCGCATGTTTGATCCGCGTCCACATCAATATTCATGGTGGTCCTACAGGGCCGGCGCACGCCAACGAAACAAAGGCTGGCGCATTGACTATCACCTCACCGATAAAACATTAGATCATAAAATAGTACGAAGCATCATCCTCAAAGACGCCATGCATTCCGACCATGCCCCCATCCTCTTGGAAATAAAAAAATAAATCAATCCATCTCTTCAGCAATCTGCCGCATCACCTTTTTAGCAGATTTGTTTTCATATAAAATTTCATAAATACCCTTGATAATGGGAATTCGGGCTTTACCTCTTTCCTCATTGATCAAAAATGCACTTTTGGCCGCATAGTAACCTTCCGCCACCATGGTCATCTCCATCATAGCCGACTTCACCGTATATCCTTTTCCAATCATATTACCAAACATACGGTTCCTACTGAAAACCGAATAAGCCGTCACCAACAAGTCTCCCAAATAGGCCGACTTCATAATATTGCGTTTCTTCTTGTCCACATTATGTTTTATGAAACGTCTCATCTCCCGTATGGCATTGGAAACCAATACCGCCTGAAAGTTATCACCATAACCCAATCCATGAGCAATTCCCGAAGCAACGGCATAAATATTTTTTAAAACCGCCGCCCATTCTATTCCCTCCACGTCCTTGCTCACAGTCGTCTTTATATAATCCGTTTCCAAAGCCGATGCCATCAATCTTGCATAACGTTTTTTAGCCGTCCCTATGGTCAAATACGATAAACGTTCCATAGCAACCTCTTCAGCATGACACGGGCCTGCAATAACCCCGACTCTTTCTTTTAAAACACCATGAAACCGCACTAAATGCTCACCCAAAATCAAAAGACTTTCCGGAATAATTCCCTTCACAGCCGAAAAAATAAATTTTTCATCCAACGGAACTTCAATCTTATCCAAAACCTGCTTCACATAAGCCGACGGGATAGCCACAATCAAAAAATCAGCCCATTCCACCACCTCATTCACATCATTACTCATAAACAACCTCTCCACATCCAACTCAATCGACGGAACATACTTAGGATTATGCCCGTGCAACCTGATATACTCCAACGTATAAGGCGTCCGTATATACCAACCCACTTGCTCATTGTTCTCCGTCAACATCTTCATCAAAGCCGTAGCCCAACTACCATTTCCTAAAACAG
>JALVDN010000438.1 GCA_027008965.1 Flavobacteriales bacterium
AGCTCAACTTATGAACCATCATTATTTTCTGAAGGATCAGCAGTTAATTCTTTTTATGCTACAACCCCTACTAGAACTGTAAGCGATGCTGCCAGGGCTAGGATCGGTCGAGCTGCTTCTATCCGAAATAGAGGTAAAGGTAATCCACAATATGGTACACGCTGGATATATTCAGACGAACTTAAACAAAGTAAAAAAATAAGAGTTACAGACGAAATACCCGAAGGTTGGAAGCCAGGCCGAAAAATAAAATTTGACGAGGATTAAAAAATGACAACAGAAATTATTTGTATTTTAGATCGTAGTGGATCAATGTCTACTCAAGCTGATGAAGTTATTAACAACTTTAACAAATTTCTTAAAGAACAACAAAGTGTTGATGGCGATGCAAATTTAACTCTTGTTCTTTTTGATGATCAATACGAAATAGTATATGATTCATTACCACTTAAAGAAGTACCACCATTAACCTCTGGTACTTACTATACTCGTGGTTTGACTGCAATGAATGATGCAATTGGTCGCACGCTCAATGAAAGGCAACGTGCAGATAAAGCTATTGTATTAATTCATACTGATGGTTATGAAAATGCCAGTAAAGAATATACGTACGATACTGTTAAAACTTTAGTTGACAAGTTAAAAACAAAATGGGAATTTATTTTCGTTGGTGGAGATATCGACGCAAAAAATATTGGTTCAAATTTGGGATTTTTGAATTCAGCTAATGTATCAAATACACCATTGGGTATTGAGAATACTTATAGAAACTTTAGTACCTGTACAACAGCCTATCGCACAGGTGGACTTAGTGCTTCGTCGGCTGTAAATTTAGTTGAAGATGGCAAGTTCACAGAGAAGTAAAATGGTTGAAAAAATATATACAGGTACCGTTAAACATCTCGATTTGACATTATTAACAGTAACCGATGATAATTTAGAACGTCTGCTCGCTAATCTATATGATTGGCGACAGACCAATTCTAATAAATATCAGGATTACGATTTATACATTAAAGATCAAAATAATAATATAGTTTTTGGTTCGAGGTTCTAATGGCTACAGCAAAATCTCTCCAGGAATATTTGATTTCTCTTGATGAAGCAATCAGACTTCAAAGTACTGATGGTACATGGAATTACGATCCATATCTACATGGAATGGCAAATGGTTTAATTTATGCTAAATCTTTACTAACAGGTGAAGATCCAAAATATTTAGATCCGCCTGCGTTTTATAAAGTAGATCTAAAAATTCTTGACAAACTTTCAAAAGGTGCTAAAATAAAAAAATGAAATTAATTGGATTATCTGGTGCGGCCCGGAGTGGTAAAGATACCGTCGGTCGCTATCTTATCGAAAAATATAATTTTAAGCGATATGCATTTGCTGATCCACTTAAAAAGGCAGCAAGTGAAATGTTTGGAATTCCTCTTGAAGATTTTCATAATGACAATAAAAAAGAAGTTATGAATGAGTTTTGGGAGTTCAGTCCAAGACAAATTGCACAGTTATTAGGAACAGAATGCGGTCGAAAAATATTTCGAGATGATATATGGATTAAGCGTGCCGAAATGGCTTGGGTCGAACATCAACAAACTATTGCTGAGATTGCACCAGAAACTTTTGGGCATATTGATGGTTTAGCTGGCATGGTGGTTACTGATGTACGATTTGAAAACGAAGCACAATGGATTAAGGATATGGGTGGATTCAATATTCACATTATAAGACCCGGTAAAGATGGAAATGTTGGTTTGTCAAATCATGCGTCTGAAGCTGGGTATCCTGATGATCTCAAAGATCATATTATTCTAAATGACGGAACTTTAGATGATCTTTATCAGAAGATCGATGAAATAGTATGAAAGAAATTACGATTAAAATTCCGACAAAAGAAGATATTGTTAAATGGAAAGATATTCTGTTATTCAAGATTCGTGGTGGATTCAAGTGTAAAAAATGTCATAAGAAAACTAATTTTCGTAAAACTCATATACGAACTACCATTAACGACAAACCTTTTATGTTAATGAATCATACACCAGATATATGTCTTTCGTGTACCATTAATGAATTGAATGAAAAATCCAGAACCGTTTTTAGTATTGATCACACTTGTGATTGGTGCAACAATCATAAAAAAACAACATCATTTATCAAGTATGATGATGTTGAAAGTTTTGTTACATTCGGTAGTCAATGGTGGAATGGATATTATATTTGTCAGGATTGCATAAATGAAATTCTTCTTAAAAATGTTGAAGAACTCAGTAGCAAATTCAAAGAAATTAATGGAAGATTATATCCCGTTAACGAATTAGGACTAATCATTAAAAAATGAATGTGATTTTCCTTGATATAGACGGACCTCTTTTACCAAGAAAGATGGAGATGTTTCACGAAAACAGAACATCAGCTATACCAAAGTTTGAGGAATTTGCAATCAGGGCGTTCAATATCTGGACTAGATATTCAAATGCAAAAACAGTATTTAGTACACATTGGTCCTATAGTTTTCCAGTTGATGAATTAAAATTATATATGATACACAACGGACTTGGGTTAAATTACCACGAAGATATTTTAACACCAAAAACACCTTCAAGTAACCGAGCAAACGAAATAGTATGGTGGCTTGAACAGCACCCTGAAGTTGAGAATTTTATTGCCGTCGATGACGATACTACCTGTCGACAAATTGAAGAAATGACAGATGTTAATGGAAAATGGATTGAGGTTGATTACGAAAATGGTTTATCCTGGAAAAATTTTATTGATGGGTGTAATGCATTAAATATTGATTATGAAGAAATGATTTCTTTAGAATTTAAGCCGGAATTACTCGACAAAAAGTAAATTTTAGCTAAAATAGCTAAATAAATTTAGACGGGTTGAACTATATAACCCGACAAAAAAAAGGTTAAAAAGTTGTTGACAGCTTGAAAAATGATGCTATAATTAACACACAATTTAAGCGTTGCAAGAAAATCAATGACTTAGCAATGCAAAAAAATTGCAAAAATAGTTGACAAACTAAATACAAATACTATAATTAACACATAGGTTAAAACAAGGACTATGAAGAACGCAAAAACAGTAACACAAAAATTTGATATAGCCAGAATTCCTGGGTGGTGTGTTGCTGTGGCGATGCATCTCGGAAAACCCTGCTCGGATAGTCGATTAGAGCAAGGTATTTATAATCCAGGATGCTGGGTTCTTGAAGATCGAGTGACGTGTTAATTTAGTCACATTAAGATTTAACAAGAACCCGGAACCGAAAGGAACCGGGTTTTTTATTGGTGAGATGAGTAGGCGATCGGAGAAGCCAAAAATCGATCCAACCAAAACGGTGCACATAGTTAGAGCATGTGATCAAGGTGATCCCCTCGCTATGTGTAGCAACTCCACCTAGAGATAGACACTAGGTGGCCAGGCACGGGAGCCATGTAGCAGTAATGCTAGATCCCCTGGAAAGAAATAAAGGGTTCGTCTGTGAAGACATAGCAGACGTTGCTTCAATCCCGTGTGGTCTCACAAAAAGAAGCCAACCGAACGGAGGGCCCGGTTGTAAAAGATAGGCCCGGAACCGAACACCAAAGAGTGTTTATTCCAATAGATATTACTTATTGGAATAAACATTAGGGGGCGAACATGATTACTAAATTAGTTACAAAGGTTTTACCTCCTAAACAGAAAAAGAAGGTAAAACTAACACCATATCAAATTGCATTATTAAGACGTAGATGGAGAGAAAAGAAACAGGCTTAAAAGAGGCTTAGTAGATATATTAAGTGTTTGCGAGGTGCCGGCAGACGTAACTCTGGAAAATAGGCACCAGATCAAATGGGTAATGTTGTTTTAGACGACATTGCACAATGGTTGTCAGTGACGATGGGTTGGTATCGGAACTGTCGATTTATCTAGCGCAGGATACTATCCGTAAGTCGCAAGAATTTATCTGGGTGTAGATCCGTAACCTGGTAGCGGTCCCGGCTTGGAACCGGGTGGGGTAAAACCTCTTGCTGGTTCAAATCCAGTCACCCAGACCATTTTTGGACCTGTAGCTTAATCGGGAAAGCACTGCCCTGTCAAGGCAGAGAGAGCGGGATCGTAACCCGTCAGGTCCGCCAAATTTTGAGGCTGGAGAATGTAAGAATATAGAAGTAATATGCTAAAGAATAGAAGATATTAGGGAGTCTGATCGAATGGTTGAAGATACCGGACTTTTAATCCGGCGTGGCGAAAGCCCCACTGTGGGTTCGAATCCCACGGCTCCCACCAGTGGCTAGGGTCTGTGGCTCCCTTTTATGGAGTGGAAATGGCTTGAATCCTATACTCCATAATAAATAGGCCACACTAATTAATATTTGAACTGGTGACATCTCTGATGTGGTATGGCATGTAATACCTTTCCAGACGTACAGTTCAATATTTTTGCCTCTGTAGTATAATGATATTACACTCGGCTCTTAACCGACGAGATGGGAGTTTGAATCTCTCCAGAGGCACCAAAAACCATTGGCTTGAGGTAGCCATGCTGATTGAGTTCGGCAAATACCTCAACAATTTTTGGCTCTGTAGTTTAGTTGGTAAAACAGCGGACCGATAATCCGTCATCCCTGGTTCGAGCCCAGGCAGAGCTACCAAGTTAATGGGTCCCTTTCCCGCTAACGGTCTGTAAAACCGTCGTCTATAAATAGGTGGGTTGGCTTAAGACGTGTGGTTCAAATCCACGGGGACCCACCAATTTTTAAGAGAAAATTACCATGATTAAATTTGAAATAAATGATAGAACAGTAGAACAAATAAATGAATGGCAAGATGAACATAGGCCTAAATGTAGGCTTTATGATAAGAAGTTAAATGAAATTTATGTTGGTGCAATAGGAGGGCATCTTACTTATTGTATTACACCTAATAGTCTAGGTGTTACTGTGAAAGTAAAATGTGCCTGTGGTGAAGAAATAAATGTTACTGACTATGAGGAATGGTAACGATGAATGAACTAGAAGAAACTTATGTGGAAAATCATTTTAATTCTGGTTTTAAGGTGGGCGATAAAGTAAAAATTGTTCGAGCTGCAAAAAATTGGGAAGATGGTTGGAAAAATACCTGGGAATCTCCAGAAATGGATGAATGGGTAGGAAAAACAGGGTATATTGTTGGAGATCATGGAAAATCTGGACGAGGTTTTGACATTTTAGAAGATGCGGATTCTATTGAAATGTCTTGGTCATTCCCGTATTTTGTTCTGGAAAAAGTAGAAGATTAAGAGTAACAATGGTGACTATAGCTTAATTGATAAAGCTCTGGAATGTGACTCCAGGAGATGTGGGTTTGAGGCCCTCTAGTCACCCCAAAGGCACCTTAGCTCCAATTGGTAGAGCGGTGGATTGAAGATCCTCGCGTTGTTGGTTCAAGTCCAACAGGTGCCACCAAATTATAAAGCCTCGGTAGCTCAATGGTAGAGCAGCGGGTTTATACTCCGTAAGCGCCAGATAAGCGGCAGGTTGTTGGTTCAAGTCCAACCCGAGGCACCAAACACAGGAAAAACTAAAATCGTTATATGATAGAAATAAGTGGGTTTATAGATATTTTTACATATATAGTATCACATGACAGGAGTGCACGAAAATGTCACCAGAAATTTTCTTGAAAAAACGTGATGAATTATTGTCTATTGCAGAAAATGAAAACAATCATTTTCTTGATCGTGCATCTGCATATTTAGAATTAGCAATGCTATGCGAAAAAGATAGGTTTACCAGCGCAAAATATATTAGAAATGCAAAAGATCTAATAGATAGTTATTAATCGGAGATTCTAAAATGTTTGTTCGTGAATATGTGAAAAAATTAGATGAAGAAACTTTGCTGCAAATCATCAAAGATAAAGAAGAATTTGACAAGAAAGGATTCATCGAGGAATGTATATTGAGAGATAATGCAAAAATTATTATCGAACAAATTGGAGACAGAGAAGATAATGTTGTCTATTGGATGGACTTGCTTGCAACAGAAGCATACAGATATTTTGCATATAAATATTTGCACAACGAAGCTATAAGAAAGCTCGTTGAAGAATAAATCCCGTGTGGCAGACCTGGTAATGCAGCGGACTGTTAATCCGTGCCTTAGGCAATGTAGGTTCGAATCCTACCACGGGAGCCAATTTTAAGGGAAAGTAGTTTAAGTGGGCAAAATGTCGGACTCCAAACCCGAAGTTCCTGGATCGTGGCCAGGCTTTCCCGCCAAATTAGTGGGCAACTTTTTATTGCCAAAAGGCTTGCCATACGAGCGGCATAAAAGCCCAGTCAGTTGTGCCTTAGACTGACATTTAGAATTTTAGCGTCCTTGGTGTTTAACGGTAGCATGTCTGATTACCTGTCAGAAGGTAGGTATTCGAATTCCCAGGACACTCCATAACAAAGCCCCGTAAGCATAAATGGTGATGCACGGCACTTGTAATGCTGAGAAGCTGGTTCGATTCCGGCACGGGGCTCCAAATTCTGCCCCTATAGCTTAATTGAAAGAGCGTCGAACTACGAATTCGGAAGGTGGGAGTTTGAATCTCTCTAGGGGCTCCAAGATTTTGGGAATTTCTATCTTAGATAGAACTTTGCTATAATTGCAGGGTAGACTGGAGCAGTACCAGCAACGGTCTCATAAGCCGTATGACGTGGGTGCAAATCCCACCCCTGCTACCAATTTTGTACCGTGCGGGCGTAGCTCAGTTGGTAGAGCGTGAGCCTTCCAAGCTCAATGTCGCGAGTTCGACTCTCGTCGCCCGCTCCAATTTATTTTGCCGAGGTGGTGGAATTTGGTAGACACAGGAGACTTAAAATCTCCCGGTTTTAACCGTGCGGGTTCAAGTCCCGCCCTCGGTACCAAATATAGCAGTGATATTCAAGCGGACAAAGAAGCCAGGCTTTCAACCTGGTCCTCATAATGAGGTTCACGGGTTCGAATCCCGTTCACTGCACCAATTTATATGCCCTGGTGGTGGAATGGCAGACACGTCTGATTTAGAATCAGATGCCGTATGGCGTGGGAGTTCAAGTCTCCCCTGGGGCACCAAAATTTAAATCCGCGATAGCTCAGTTGGTAGAGCGGGTGACTGTTAATCACCTTGTCGCAGGTTCGATCCCTGCTCGCGGAGCCAATTTTACGGGGGCGCATGTACCAAGCGGGTGAGAAGGTTTTGCAAGCCATCTGTGGTGAGTTGGATTCCCACCGTCTCCACCAATTAATTTATAAATATTAACATTGGGGCATGGGGCTGCTGGGGGTGGCCACCTCCCTTGCACGGAGGAAATCAGCAGGGTTCGAATCCCTGATGCTCCACCATTTCTGTCTCGGTGGCTGAACGGTAAGGCACACGTCTGCAAAACGTGATATTTGCTGGTTCGAATCCAGTCCGAGACTCCAAAAAATTGCGGCTGTCGTATAATGGTATTATACCTGATTGCCATTCAGGAGATGGCAGTTCGATTCTGCTCAGCCGCTCCAAAATTATCGGAAGGGTACGGAAGTGGTCATAACCGGGCGGTCTTGAAAACCGTTAGTCCTTCGGGGCACGTGGGTTCGAATCCCACCCCTTCCGCCAATATTTAGGGGTTGAATAGGCTTCGACAAACAGGAGGACTATTCATCTTCAGGCAGGGTTGGTAATCCCTCTAAACTACCAAAATAAAATAGCTGCAAACGACGCTATCTACGATCAAGCCGTGGCCGCTTGATCCTCCCCGTAACGACGAATATCCGATGATCGTTACAATGGGGAGTCATATAATAGGATAACACAATAGCAGGGTGATTATCATTTTTGGAGTGGTTATCCGTGTGCGAATGATATGACTGCTAAAGCATAAAATATAACCTAAGCCTGTAAAAAGAGATGTATAGAAATCTGTTTGGACCCCGGTTCGATTCCGGGCAACTCCACCAATTTTGAGACTTATCCACTATGGTGTAAAGGCTTGGTACAATCGCGCTAGTACCAAGACAGGTTGCGCGGCCTGGAGCATTCCAACCGTTTGGGTTGTGAGGTGAAGGTTCGATTCCTTCTAGTGGACCTAATTTTAATTTAACCTATGTGTCCGCACTACGGTGAGGAAGCTCGGGACAGGCTCGGTCAGCAAAGGAGATGAATATCGTTTGAACTTTGTAAGAGAGGCCTGCAACGTAAACAGTCTAGGTAAACTGACCAACCTACGATGACGGGTAACGGCAAATAGATGAATGGGCACACACGACAGAATCCCGGCTATTGGTTAAATATTTTTATGGGGGTGCATGCCAAGAGGGCGAGATATGCTGGCAGTATATCTGCGGTGGGTTTGATTCCCATCACCTCCACCATTTTGGTTAAATATCCGTTGACCTTCTTCTTGAACTTTGTTATGCTTATTTCTGATAAAGCCACACCATTCGTGAGAATGGGCCGGAAAGCTACAAATCTCTAATAATTAGAGATGGTTGGGTTGCCAAAAACTAAAGGAGCAACCCAATGAAAAAGATATTTATGACTTTCTTACTATTTAGCTTGCCATATATGGCTTCTGCATCCGAAACATCAATTATGCTTGAGTTTGGTTTTGGATTTGGAAAATCAGGAAAGCACGAAAAAATCGCAAACAAAGATCAACGTGCATGTAAAAATCGTGCATGGGGAGGAATGAAAATGTTTGCTGTTCGTGTTAAACGTAATGATGTAGAACTTCATGGTGCAAGATGGTGGCATGATGCCGATACCGCTAATTGTGACCGTGATTCTTACGCAGTTGGCGTTGGTTATGTATTAACCTCTGAAGATCACACAGGATCTCGTACCTATGTATCTTGGACACCAGGTTTAGCATATACCTGGGGTAAAAACAAGAACTTTAGAAACCAAGAAGCAGACAACACAAATTGGAGACTGCACAATAATTGGCAAATGTACAATAGAGTAGCTGTCGGTTATGCCGTTGATGAACAACATGATACAGTTGTTGAAGTTGCTGTCCATCGATATGGAACATTTAATTTCAACCATGGCGAAAACTTCGTTACCGTTGGTTTAGGTGCTAACCACCTGTTCGGAAACGATCATAATGGTGTAGTTAACACAAACGGTAATAATGGCCGAAACGGCAATGATGGTAATGACGGCAATGACGGCAATGATGGTAATGACGGCAATGACGGCAATGATGGTAATGACGGCAATGATGGTAATGACGGCAATGATGGTAATCACCACCATGACGGACACAAATATCATCACAAACATCCAAAGCATGATCATGACAAGCACCGCCACGGAAAGGGTCATAAGCGCGGACACGATCGAGATGACCACGACGATGATGACGACGACTAATCGTCCAATTGCCCTCTAGTGTAATGGTAACACAGGTGACTTTGACTCATCTATTGCTGGTTCAAATCCAGCGGGGGCAGCCAAATCCCCGTCAGGTGTAAAGACGTTAAAACACCGTTGCCCACGTAGAAGGGTTACCTTGGTCCTGGGTAAGATAAGGATTGCGTCTCGCCTATTGGCGCAAATGAATAGGTAGGTATTTGCATCCATACCTGCGCGGTAATTACTGCCAAAACTATTGATGCACAGATCGACCTCTGTCTAAACTGGTCGGGCTGTAAGCTGACGGCCTTAAAGGTTGCCCGTGGGACGGTGACCTCAGCCCAAAATTTGGAAGCGTGCCAGAGTGGTCGAATGGGGCTCCCTGCTAAGGAGTTGAGCGCTTACGCGCTCCGAAGGTTCGAATCCTTCCGCTTCCGCCATATCAACAAATATATTAATCGGAGTGTAGCTCAGCCTGGTAGAGCACGCCGTTTTAAACCCTTTCACCGAGAGGTTTTAAAGGGGCGGTGTGGTCGGGGGTTCAAATCCCTCCACTCCGACCAATTTCATAAATCCCTTGCAATAGCAGGAATTTTTATTTGACATTCCAAAATAATAAGGAAAAATAATGCGAAGATTGTTATTTCGTCAACATGGCGTATTGGTAAAGACAGAACACCAGAATGATTAGACGTGTATTCAAAGAAATAAATGGATTTAATTTTCCTATCATTGATAAAACGCTATCATTAGATGATAAGTGCCGTGGTGAAGAAATAAAACATTGGCTTGAAAACAATAAGCATGTTGAACGGTTTGTTATCATTGATGATGATTCGGACATGCTTGAAGAACAAAGGATATTTTTTGTAAAAACTACTCCTGAATTTGGGTTGACAAAACCAGAAATTTTAAGTATCATTAACATTCTTAACAAAACAAGGTGATTCAAAATGGCTTCACGGTTTCTTGTTACAGGTGTTCAGCTTGGTATGATCAAAGGTATGATCGAAGCTGAAGCAAGCGAAGAAATCTCAGAGGGAATTATCGAAATCATTGATGGTATTCTCAAATACCAGTATGTAGGCAATAGCACAAATGATATTGAAAAGGATGTCGATGATGCTGTTGCAACATTGGGATTTGATGTGTAAATAATTTGGGCCTATAGCTCAATTGGTTAGAGCAGCAAGCTCATAACTTGTTGGTTCTAGGTTCAAATCCTAGTGGGCCCACCATTTGTTATTGCGGGGATGGAGAAAAAGTGTCTCATCGGTCTCATAAGCCGGATAACACCTGCGGCAGTAGCAGGCCCCGCTACCAAATTCAATGCCCAGGCCAAATGGATGGATCTCCGGCTACGAACTGGATGAGCGTGTAGGCTCGAGTCCTACCCTGGGTGCCATAATTATAGTGGTGAATGCGAGTTGGCTGAGCAGATCGCCTCATAAGCGATTGGTTATGGGTTCGAGTCCCATCACCACTACCAATATCCCCGTAGCTCAGTTGAATAGAGCATCCCCCTCCTAAGGGGAAGGTCATAGGTTTGAATCCTATCGGGGATGCCATTGCCCCTGTAGCTCATCTGGATAGAGCATCGGACTTCTAATCCGAGGGTAGTAGGTTCGAATCCTGCCAGGGGCGCCAATTTATTACAAACCAGAGGTACTTATGAAAGTTTCTGAACTTATTGAACATCTAAACAAGTTTGATCCAGATTTGGAAGTTGTTATTTTTGCATCTGGTGAAAATTACCCAATTCTTGCCCTACAAGATTTGCGCAAAGATTTCAACATCGATGCAGTGGAATTGGGTGGTGGTTGGAAAGAAATAGATTACGGTGTATAACCATGGCTAAAAAGTATTTAAATATTCGTGAAAAAAATAACATTTCACTTTATGATCTTGGGGGTCGTGTAGTAGATGTAATTGATAAATTGCAATCTTACGTTCTTGATTATGGTGAAGATACCATTCTCACAATTGAAGAAGATCCATATTCTGATGTTCCTCATATTGAAATTTCTTGGTTGCGAAAAGAAACAGATGAAGAACGTGAAAAG
>JALVDN010000439.1 GCA_027008965.1 Flavobacteriales bacterium
ACAGATGATCGTTATAGGGATGTAGTGTTTGATGGAGTTATGGAAGTTAATGGTACATGGGTTCCCAATACTCAAGTTACTAATTTAAATGAATATTGGTATCGTTATTCCAGATTTAACAGAGCAACGGAAATTATGTTGGAAGATGCCTCTTGGATGAAATTAAGAAATGTATATGTTTCTTATACTTTACCTAATAAGTGGCTAAAGAAAACTTTTATAAAAGGAGTAAATGTAAATTTGGCTGCTTCCAATTTCATATTATGGACCAAAACCCGTGGATTTGACCCGGAAGGTTCGCAATATGCCGCCGGAAGTAATGCATATGGTATTATTGGTCTTAGCACACCGTTGACCAAAAACTATAGCTTCTCAATCAATGTTAAATTTTAAAAATCAAAAACGATGAAAACAATAAAACATATTCTTTGGGTTTTTTCATTTTTCATCCTGCTGACAGGATGTAAAGATGATTTTTTCGATGTCAATAAGCCTTCTGATGCATTATCAGAAGATAAAGTAACTTATAAAACTCAATTACCCTATATAGAATACCAGTTAGCGTTAATGCAATACTCTATGGTAAGATATATGGATGGATTTTATGATCAACAATTGGCTAATTATTTGATAGGTGGGCCGGATACCCATGGACGTGCATCACTTAGCGGAGCATGGAGTTCTTATTATACAAGAATATTATCAAACATAAAAGTACTTAAAAGGTTAGCCATAAAAAATAATAATCCTCATTATTTGGGAATAGCTCAGGTTTTAGAAGCATTAGCCACACAAATGGCAACAGATCATTGGGGGGATATACCTTATAGTGAGGCCGCCATGGGAAGTGAAAATTTAGCTCCTAAATCTGATACTCAACAGCAAATATATGATGATTTATTACAATTACTTGATGAAGCAATAACCAATCTACAATCTACAGGTGTTCTAGATGAACCCGGTTCGGAGGATTTAATTTATGGCGGAGATTTGAACAAATGGTTGAAAGCCGCATATACTTTGGAAGCTAGATTGCATATTCATTTAACTAAACGAAATGGTAATGCCGCAGCACAAGAAGCCTTAAATGCTTTACAAAACGGTTTCACAAGTTTTGATGATGATTTACAAGTTTTGTTTGATAATGCAATATTAAATCCTTGGTACAAAAACGTTGTATCCTCTAATAATACCGGAAATTATAGTGTTTTATGGAGTGAGCAACTCATCGATCAAATGAATGGAACGGACTACCCTTTTACAAGCATTCCGTATGATCCCCGATTGCCTCGTTACGCTGATAACGGTGGTGCGCCGAACTATGTCGGAGCCGAAAATGGAGCCGGAGGTGGTGGGAACTGTGATTTAGCCGATGATGCTTATTTTGCAGAAGACGCCCCTGTTTTCTTACTTACTTATATGGAGGCTAAATTTATTGAAGCGGAAGCAAAATTCCTTTTAGGTGATAAGCAAGGAGCCTATGATGCTTATATAGAAGGAATAACTGCAAGTATGGATAAATTAGGTATTCCTTCCGCCGACAGGGATGCTTATTTGAATGAAGCCAGTATAGGTTTTGGCGGTGATGCCAATCAATTGGAAATGAAACATATTTTGAAAGAAAAAAACATAGCATTGGTGCTTCATCCCGAACCTTATACGGATATGCGTCGATATGATTTTGATCCGAACATCTTTGTGGATTTGACATTTCCGCAAAATAGATCGGATGAAATTCCGGCAAATGAATGGCCACGAAGAGCGGTTTATCCTACCAGTGAAGTACAACGTAATCCCAATTTGGATCAAATTTCCGAATATTGGTTGCCCGTTTGGTGGGATCAGTAATCTTGTATAATGTAATTACTAAAAGCCCTGCTTTGAGCGGGGCTTTTTTATTGGATGAAGCGGGTAATTTTATCCAAATTTTGATGAACCGCTTCTTTTTGTGATATAACGGAATGATTTATTTCGGAAGTCAGTTGTTCATAGCCGGATAGTATATATTTGATTTTTTCAAGGATGCTTTTTACAATGCTACCATTATTCCAAAGCCTTGGATGATTAGCATCTATAATTAAATCCGACCTTCGTAGATTTTTCCCGATGACACCTTCATATTTTGTGCTGTATGATAGCGAAATGGCAGGCTTGCCCATTTGAAAGGTGGAAATGGCGGCATGCATTCTTCCGGTGATGGTGAATAAACCGTGCCCCAGAATAAATCTGGCGCCTGTGGGACCGATTTTTTCGGTTACGGGAATGATTGTGGGATGCTCCGGTTGATGCTTTTCTATAAATTCTTTAATTAATGAAGGTTCGTCCCCGTGAGGAGGAAAAGTATGAGCCAATAATACTACGGGAAGGTCTTTCAATTCCTCAATTTCTTTAAAACTTTCAATGAGTTGTTTAAAATTGGAAAGATATATCTCACGATCATTAGTATAATATTTTCCTTGCAAGCCCGAAATGACTACCGTAATATATTTCCCGGCTGTTAATCCGTATTTATTAAGGATATTTTTTTCCAATCCGAAGTCCGATTGCTTGGGCAAATCCATGAAAGCCAAATCCGCTCCTTGAAAAACATTTTGCTTTAAACCGAATTCCGATTCCAAATAATTTTTGGTTTTTTTATCACGGGTAAAAATCGGGATGTTCTTATACAAATATTTAATGACTAACTTATTTTTCCAATGATGAAATGGCCCCATGGTTTGTCCGAATAAAATGGTTGGTTTTTTCCGGTTCCATGCCCAATATTTAATTAAATCGGGATAGATTTTTTGGGTATAATATTCTGATAAGTCATCGCCTCCGAGAACAATAACGGCATCATAATCTTTAATTTCGGTTGTATCAAACCAATGTTTTCTTTTTTGATAAGAACGCACCCATTTAAAACGCGACCAATCCGGTTCTACAGGTTTATGTTCTTTTAAAGTGATTTCATGTGGAAATTCTTTATGTATTAAATGGATGTCTTCTTCTTCACTGTTGTAAAAATAAAATTCAACCGCTCCATTTAGTCTTTTATAGAGTTCTTCCATCATCACCAAACCCATCATGGCACTACCGTAGTTATTCAATCCATGGAAACGATGTAAAAAAATTTTTTTCATTTGAAAAGATTTTTGATTTTCAGCCGTAATTTAGTCCAAGCGGAATGCTCGTAAACTTTGTTGAGCTTGTGAACAATAGGCATGATTTCTTTTTTTAAAAGCTCAGGTTGTTTATAATTCTCTGAATATAAACTTATGTCTCTCAACAAAATACGCAATTCATAAATTTTCCTGCGCTTTTTGGATTTGATTTTTTCAGGAGGCACTCTTTTAGGCGGTGTCCATCTTCCGTTTTTTTGATCCAAGTAAAGCCTGTATGCCAAACCTTCCCGGCGATGACGAAAACCTCCGGCTTGACTTTCTATCAGTTTTTCCGGAGGTAAAGGTTTCATTTGAAGTTCGCCGGATTGAATACCGTTTTCAATAAGATGATGAAGTTCCGGATTTCTTGTAACGATAATATTTGTTCCTTTCCAGTCCCGGACAAATTCGGGTATCCAAGCGTCTCCAAAAGAAATATCGGCGGTTTCTCCGATGATATCATCGCAATAGTCGCAAACTTTTAATTTAAACAATCCCCAACCCCAATCGGTTCCGAATAATTCTTTATTCGGTTTCACTAAAATTTCGCCCGACTTGAGTTTCAAAGCTGTTGCATATTCATTAGCCGGTTTACCGGGAATTTTATGCCTGTAGTCAATGCTTTCAACTTCCTTTTCATTCACTTGGAATTGGGAAATAAGCATGGAAGTGTAATGTGTGGTTTTCAGATGACCGCAAAACAAACTGACGGTGTATTTGATTCGTTCTCTGAAAATTTCATCACTTTTCTGAAGTAATCTGATACCTTTTATGAAACACGGCAGGCCCACTATAGTATAATTTCCCGGATTTTCTTTGATGAATTGCAATGTTTTATTCATGCTAACCGGATAGTACCTTGATTTAGATCCTTCCTTGAGTTCTGCTGCATTTTTACTTATTTCGTAAGAAAAAAATACCTTGCCTGTAGAAGGTTTTACATGGACTACATAATCTGTTAATTTTTCATCCAAAAGTTTGTTTGTAAGCCAACTCACCCCACCTCCCGAGCTTCCTTTTAATCTTATATTTTCATCTGCCACATATCCGGCAAAAATTTCTTGATAAAAACCGAATTGGAGATGAAATTTTGTTTTTCCATCATGAAAATGTTCCTCAGCCAAAAAATTTTCATCGGTTTGATGGTCGGCAAAAGGGCAGACCACTTGCGGGTTTTGTTTGGATTGAATTTTTTTGGGGAAATATTGGCCCCGTGAATTGATTTCCATTTGGATGGCTCCATCGCTTAAGGCCGTGCAAACCCCACACCCGGAACAATAATTTTCCTTTAAAACGGTTGCCTGAAGTTCTTTAAAATCTATTGTTTTCATTCTTTTGTTACAGGATCCCATGTTGAATTCTCTCCAAAACCATCGGTTTCACATAAACCGGGAACACATACAATATATCCACCGCGCTTTACTATACTCTTGGGCGACCAGGAAAGTAACCACCAATCTTCATCCGCTCCTTGACCCGGTTTTCCCCGGTCGGGTTTAGGCGCTCCTAAATAAGGATTGGGAATGGGCATGTTATCCATCAAATATTGTCTATGCAAAAACAGGTGTTGCGCCGGTGCCGATTTTAAAAGGAATACCTCATGGTCATGGATATGTGTTTTTTCAAAAATTTTATGCGGTTTTCTGTATATTCCGGTCAGGACAGGATGTTTCTTTTTATCTTTAATTTGATCTAAAACTTCAAAAAAACCGGGCTTGAGTATCACATCATCTTGAATGTAATGAATCCATTCCACGTCAGGATCGGACAGGAAATAAGAAAAACCTGTGTTGAGTGAAAACACCAATCCCCGGTTGAGAGGAGTTTCTAAAAAAACAACTTGTGGAAAATCTTTTTTTATTTTTTCGTAATCAGCTTTAAACACTTTATCGGAACCGTCATTCACCACCACTATTTCTTCCTCTCGATTTTGCAATTGAGATAAAAGTCTTTTTAAGAAATCCGGGCGGTTATAGGTAGTAATCAGAATCCCGGTTTTTTCTTTTTTTTCGGGTTTATAATATTTTTTCCAATTGATGCGTGTATGCAAAATGTATTGAGCCGCCTTGATAGATTCTATTTTACCCGGATTTCTTTTGAAAACCACAAAAAGATGATTTCCCCAAACAGGTTTAAAGTTATTTTCCCGGGTGAAGTCCAAATAATCATTGGTCAGATCATACGTAAGTTTCTTATGAAAAACAATATGTTGAATATCATAATCTTCGAGCCTGATATCTTTCAAAATCTGATAGGGGAGAACCATGGGAAATTCATAAAGCAGAACTTCGGGACCAATAAAATACTCATCCTCTTCCAAGTGTTTTTTCAAAAATTTGACAAGTGGTAACCAGTATTTATTCCGAGGATACATAACAATTAATTTTTAAAGTTTAAAGATACAAAAAAGAAACCGGGTATTGTTTCCAATACCCGGCAACCCAAAAAACCAAAATAGATAAATCTATTATGAAAAGAACCCCTTTTCATAACAAACAAGAACCATGCCAAAAAGTGTAAAAAAAAGAAATTTTTTATTCCGTATCGCGTAGAAGCGGAACAAAAGTGAATTTGTCGTAGTATTCTAATTTGATTGTTCCGTCTGGTTGTTTGATGACGCGAACCATATCTTGACTCCCTTTCCCTACGGGAATAACCATAATGCTTCCGGGTTTGAGTTGCTCAATCAATGGTTTAGGAATTTCAGGAGCGGCCGCCGTAACAATAATGCGGTCATAAGGAGCAAATTCCGGTAATCCGTTATATCCGTCCGAATGGGCCATATATTCCGGATGATAACCCAATGATTTGAGTCTATCACGCGTTTCATGGAACAATTCTCCGATGCGTTCCAATGTATAAACCCGGGCACCCATTTCTAACAATACAGCGGTTTGATAGCCCGAACCGGTTCCTATTTCCAAAACTTTCATGCCGGGTTTCACATCCAACAATTGCGTTTGGTAGGCTACGGTGAAGGGTTGCGAAATGGTTTGTCCTTCCCCGATGGGCAACGGCCGGTCTTCATAAGCAAATTGTCTGAGTGCCGGCTCAATAAAAAGATGCCGCGGCACTTTGCCAATGGCTTCCAATACTCTTTTGTCCGTAATTCCTTTTTCCCGGATTATTTCCAC
>JALVDN010000440.1 GCA_027008965.1 Flavobacteriales bacterium
GTTTTTTCAATTCGTCTTTGAGCATGTTAATAGTTACGTCGTCAGGAACCAATTCTCCTTTATCTATATAGGTTTTGGCCAATTTTCCCAAAGGCGTTTGATTTTTTATGTTTTCTCTGAAGACATCTCCCGTGGAAAGATGGACAAAATTATATTTCTTTTCAAGTAATCCGGCCTGTGTTCCTTTTCCTGCACCCGGCGGTCCGAACAAAATGATATGAATCATGCTATTTTTAAATTTTCAATTGATAAATATTTTTCAAATTTCGCCCAAGTTCATTGTAATCCAATCCATACCCCACAATGAAACGGTTGGGTATTTCAAATCCCACAAAATCTATGGGATAATCGTATTTATATGCTTCGGGTTTATAAAACAAGCTCACTATTTTGAGTTGTCCCGGCTGATGTTTTTGGACTAACTCCAATACTATCTTTAAAGTATTTCCCGTATCCACAATATCTTCCAGGATATATACCTTTTTCCCTTGAAGTTTTTCGGTGACATCCAACAATACTTCCGTCTTTCCGGTAGAAGTTGTTCCTTCATAAGATTTGATCCGGATGAAATCTATCACCGCATCTTTTTCAAAAGCCTTTAAAAAATCCGAAGCAAACATGAAGGAGCCTTTCAAAACAACAATGAAAACGGGTGTTTCCTCACCTGCATCTTGTAAAACTTTGCCGGCAAGAAAGCGTACTTTTTCCAAGATTTCATTATGAGAAATGTACGGCGTGAAAATTTTATCATGTATCCGGATGTCAGAAGGCATAAAAAGCTAATATATTTATAAGTTTGGCAAATTTACGATTTTATCCTGAAACTTGAATTGAAGTTTACAACAAAGACTTGTAAGGAATAAATTTTTGTTTATGCTCATTGGCCAATTGAATTTGGCTATTTTGAAGTGTATAATTAACATTGAGATTGGTTGTGGCTTTAACTTCTTCCGGCCGGATAATAAACATTATTTCTTCGCCAAGTATTTGATGTTGATTTTTAAATTTTTCATCGGGTTTCCAATAAAAATATATTTCCTTTCCGGTTTTTTTCCATTCGTTTATCTTTTTAATGATATTTTTGACATGCGGGATATAAGCCAATACTCCTTTTTTGGTGTTTTTAATATTCAAAGGCCTGGGGGAAAAATCATCGGGGAAAGATGCCCCGTGAATAAAAACGAGGTCGGTCTCCTGCGCTTTTCTTTTAAAACGCAAGATTGAAAATAGTTTTTCATACATATTTTTTATTCCCGATAGCCATTTGATTTCAGTGGATTTATTCACAAAGTAAAGCAGATAAAAAGCAAAGGGAAGTAAAATCACAATAGGAATCCAAGCACCCATCCATGCCGGTATCACCCCTTCTTCAGACATGCTTTTCCCCAACATAGTTATCACATAGAAAGTAGAGAAAAAAATGATGCCAATCACCACAGGCAAACCATAACCTCCTTTCCGGATGGCGGCACCCAGCGGAATACCTACCAAAAAAAGCAAAATTATATATAAGGGAGTAGCCCATTTCTCATGCAGGGCATAAACATGTTTGTTGATGTAAACCCTTTTATCTCTAAAATTTTTGATTTTACGTTTGATGTATTGGTTGGTGGCTTGTACTTTACCCAAACTTCTTGATAAAGCACTTTCCAACAGGCCCGGGCTCAAATTCAAGTTTTTCATAAAAACAAAATAGTCCGTGACATGTTTATTTTTGGTGATAACACTGTGGCGTCTTTTTATTTCTTCAAGATATTTTTGAAGATCGTTCTCAAATTTATGTTCAAGCGAATCTATGGCGTGAAATAATTGGGATGTATTGAGCATGTGATAAATCCTGAGTTTGGAATCTTTTTCCTCCAATTTATTCATATCCGACAAATCTATTTGAAGCACATACGTTTTAAACCTGCTTTCCAAGGCCGGCAGTTTTTTGCGGTCTTCCGAGGTGCGTTGTTGCCGGGTCAAATCTTCAAAATAATGTCCGTTATATAGTTTGAGCTGTAATAATTCATTGGCTTCATCATTGATGAGTTCTCCTTTTTCGGCAACGATTATTTTATCCGGAACGCCTTGAAGTTCCTGATGGATAATAACATCTTTCAATTTCCGTTCGTCCTTTCCGTATTTGTCTTTTACTTTGATGGTGAAATCACCCACTTTAGAAAAAATACCTTCACGGATCACCACCGAAGGTGTTTTTCTTGCAATGGCCACCCGGAGTTGCGTGAATTTCAAATTACCCACGGGTTGGGCCGTATTCACAAAAATGATTACAAAAACACCCAAAACAGCATTAAAATAAAGCAAATAGCGCATGGAACTCCACAGAGAAATTCCCGAGGCCTTAATGGCGGCAAGTTCATAATTTTCTCCCAAACTCCCGTAGGTCATAATGCCCGCCAAAAGAATGGCCAACGGTAGAGAGTATAAAAGAATGTTGGGAGAAAAGTAGTAGAAAAACTTAAAAATAACCCACATGGAAAGCCCCTTCCCCGCCAGTTCGTCAAAATAGACCCAAAAGGTTTGTAAAACAAAAATAAAAAACAATATGACTAAAGCCGGAAAGAATCTTTTTAAAAATTCTTTCAAAACATATAAACGTATGATGTGGGGGTCATGCATGCTCAATCCAAATCGTTGATCAAATAGCCGGGATACCGGGTTTTGTCAAAGACAAACTCCTTTTCTCCAAGCGGAACATTGGGCTTGAATTTTTTGATATAAATGGTAATTCTTGTTTTATCTTTTTGAACGATGATGGCTTTGTAAATATGATAGGTTTTGGTGTCTATTCCCAACAAAACATAATCCGTTTCATTATCTTCATGGATGGGAAAAAGTTTGATATATCTGATTTTTCTTCCACCCACATTTTGCAAGATATCCATCTTATAGCGATATCCTTTTTTGAAAAATTTAAATAGCGATGCAGGTGTTATTTCTTCATCATCTTCGGGTGTAAATATGTTAACCTCTTCATTTTCGGGAACAATTAAATACCGTTTCTTGCCGTCAAAAATGTCCGTCATCCCCATGTATTCAGCTCTATATTTATTTCCTTGAATGGAAACTCTTCCTTTGGTGTTTTGTCTCACTTGGGCTTCGGGGTTATAGAGTTCATATTCAAACTCCACTTGAACGGTTTTATAGGATTGAAATTTCTCCAATACCTTGTTCAACAATTTTTCCGCTTGCGGATCATTTTGTTTGGGAATAATTTGAAAAGGTATAAGCCATGCCAATAAATAAACAATCGCTTTCATTTTTTTCTTTTTTTAAATTTCGTTTTTAAAAAACTGATCCAATGCATTTAAATCGGGTATATAAACCTTGCGGGGTTTACTTCCTTCGGCCGGACCTACAATACCGGCTTTTTCCATCTGGTCAATCAATCTACCTGCTCGGTTATAGCCGATTTTCAGTTTTCTTTGCAATAATGATGCCGAACCTTGTTGTGCCCCAACAATAATATAGGCGGCTTCTTTAAACAATTCATCGCGTTCAAATGCCTCATCCTCCATGTTCATTTCCTCCGCACTGCTATCAGGTTCGGGAAGCGGGTAGGCTTCGGGGAAACCTTGTTGGCTTCCAATGAAATTGGTCACGTTTTCCACTTCAGGGGTATCAATAAATGCACACTGCAACCGGGTTAACTCGCTTCCGGTTGAGATAAGCATATCTCCACGCCCGATAAGTTTCTCTGCTCCTCCACGATCCAAAATGGTTTTGGAATCCACTGCCGAAGTAACCCGGAAAGCAATCCGCGCCGGAAAATTGGCTTTGATAAGCCCCGTAATCACTTTAACGGATGGTCTTTGGGTGGCCACAATAATATGAATCCCCACCGCTCGGGCCAACTGGGCCAAACGTGTGATGGGACCTTCCACTTCCTTGCCTGTGGTCATAATCAAATCGGCAAACTCATCCACCACCAAAATGATATAGGGCATAAAACGGTGTCCGTTGGCCGGATTGAGCTTTCTTTCTTTGAATTTTTGATTGTATTCTTTGATGTTTCTAACCATGGCTTTTTGAAGCAGGTTATACCTGTCTTCCATTTCTTTAAGAAGTGAGTTGAGAACCAAAGGCGCCTTGGAAACATCCGAAATAATGGCTTCTTCTTCGCCGGGTAGTTTGGCCAGAAAATGTTTTTCTATTTTTTTATAAAGCGTCATCTCCACTTTCTTGGGATCAATCAAAACAAACTTGACTTCCGCCGGATGTTTTTTATACAATATGGAATGTAGTATCACATTGAGACCAACGGATTTTCCCTGCCCCGTAGCCCCGGCTATCAACAAGTGGGGCATTTTGGCCAAATCAAAAACAAAAGTTTCATTGGAAATGGTTTTACCCATGGCAACAGGCAAATCCATATTGCTTTCCTGAAATTTGCGGGCTTTGAGCACTTTTTTGATCGGAACCAACAACGGATTTTTGTTAGGCACCTCAATACCAATGGTTCCCCTTCCCGGCATGGGTGCAATGATACGTATACCCAATGCCGCCAACGAAAGTGCAATGTCATTTTCAAGATTTTTGATCTTGCTGATGCGAATGCCGGCTTTGGGAACAATTTCATAAAGAGTCACCGACGGGCCTATAGTCGCCTCAATTTTGGATATTTCAATACCAAAATCACGCAGGGTTTTAACAATCTTATCTTTATTTTCCAACACCGACTTTTTGTCCAACACTATTTCCGTGTTATCATAATCTTTCAATAACCCGAAGTGTGGATATTTATAGTTGCTCAACTCTAAAGTAGGATCAAAAATACCAAACTCTTCCACCAATGCATTGACGTCTTTCACCTTCTCCTCCGTCCCGATTTGAATTTCCACTTCCGTTTCAGGGCTGACACCTTCTTCATCCGTTTCGTCCTTAGATGAGATTTTAATTAAAATATCATCCGGATCATCTGCCAGTTCATCCCCGGAATTTTCTTGCAAATCTTCCTGCGCCTCAGGTTCATCAACCAAATCTTCGTCTTCTAACGCATCCGTATCATCCGTATTTTCTCCGGACGGCTTTTTCAATTTATCACTCCATTTGGAAAAAGGTTTTTTGATAGAGTTACCGGCCGACATTTTCCGAGGTATAACTTTTTGGATATGTTCGGGCTCCCACTTGAATTTATATACCAAAATCAAAAACAGCAGTCCCGACCAAATAATGACCGAACCCACATATCCCACAAAATGTTGCATCAACCGGCTTGCCTCCAATCCGGCCATACCCGGTGCAAGCGGATAATGACTCAAAAAAATGCCTGCACCAACACTCAATAAAAACATCCAAATCAAAGTCCAAATCCAATAACGGATAAGTTTCACCGGTTTCTTTTTCAAAAAAATGGCAATGCCGGAATAAATCAAACCCAATGCCACTAAAAACGAAGCCCATCCATAACCTTTAAAAACCGTTTGATAGCCCAAATATGCGCCCAATTTTCCCAAAGCGTTTTGAGCCGTTTCACCCGTTTTTTCAAAATCCACTGCCGTCAAATCCGCTCCCCATGTAAAAAGAAACGAAATTTGTGAAATCAATAAAATAACCCCCGACAATCCGAGGATTGTAGATAAAATCGTACGCCAATGCCCACCCGGACGGCGCACAATGGATTTCTTTTTCGTTTTGACTTTTGTTTTTTTAGCGGCCATTTGCCAAATCCATTAAACCGCTTCAAAGATAATTAAAAAGCATTGATTCAAAAAGTTGAAGCCATTGCCATCAAAATGAAGTTAAAAAAAATTTTACAGGGCGCCTGCCCGCACGGGTTCGGCCTATGGCGGTTGCTTCGTGACGACGGAGCGCACTCGCACCCGCCAGGTCTCACCCGCCGGGCACCGGGCTGTCCGCTTGAATTCGGCTCGGGCAAGCCGGTTTTTCCAAAAAAGTCGGCGGGTAAGTCTCCTCGTCAAAGCTCGGAGCCTCCCCGCCTCCGGAAAAAAACAAGGCTTCCCCTTCGCCTCATATCGCTTCCATCCCTGGCGCAAAAAAAAATCACCCCGCCATTTCCATAGCAGGGTGAAATTTCAACAGAAAAGAACAATAACTATACACCCCATTTCAATTTCTACGCATCAATTCATTCACCATTCTTTTTAATCGTTCAATTTCCGCTTCCTGTTTTTCTACCTTTTCTTTCAAATTTTCAATCATCTCCTGCTGCTCTTGCACCGCCTTCACCAAGGGCACCACAAACTCGGCATAACGGAGGCCATAGTGGTCATTTTCGTTTTTGGGTTTGTCCACACCG